>NZ_CDXDOR010000050.1:0-32772 GCF_978021225.1 Frankia sp. CeTa3Moorea
GTTCAGCGCCCCGCCTGTGCCGCCCACACCGCCCGCGGTGATCCCCACCCTCCTCCAGCTGCTCGGCGCGGCGCTGAACCAGTCGATCGGTACAGATCTGGCGACGCTGCGCGACCATAACAGCGCCGTACGCGGTACGCGGGCGAACCGACGACGGCTGCTGCGCCTCGCCCCGGCCGGTGGGCCCCGGTTAGCGGACGAGAGCGTCTATGACGCCTACCGCCGCAGCCTGGCAGAGGAGACCGCCCCACCGGTGATCGAGGCGTTGCTGCGCGTCCTCGGTGGTCGGTTCGACCTGCCCCGTCCCCCGGACACCGACGCGCTGCGCACCGACGCGGCCGGACCCGCCCGGATGACGAACGCCGCGGTCAACGCCGTGGTCCAGATGCTTCCCGACCGGCTGCCGACCACGGCCGACCTCGCCGACCTGTGGCGGCTGGGCCGGCCCGCGCTCGACGCCGCCAAGGGCCTGCTGATCAACATGATCAACGAAGGGTACGTCCTCTCCCCCGAGCCGGCGGACCGGATCCGACTCGCCCGGCTCGCGGCGGCCGTGCACGGCGCCTCGCGCGCCACCATCCGGAACACCGGCACCGCAGGCACTGCGGGCACCGCGGCCCTGCGACCCGGCGTCTTCACGACGGTCGGCGAGACCCTCGGTGCGATGGCCGGGGCACCGCTGCTCGACGTCATCGCCGAGGCGGCCCGCCGCTGGTTGCGGACCGACCCGGAGGGCGACGCGGGGCAGGACGAGCTCACCCGGGCCTGGCGATCCCTGGAACAAACGATCGAGACCCTGCGGACCGAGCTCACCGATCTCGTGGACCGGCGGTCCCCCGCGGCCCCGCCTCCGGCGGGACCAGAGACCAGGCCCGAGGGTCTCAGTCTCGGCCAGCGCCGGGCGGTGGCGGCCCGGACCCTCGCGGACTTCGTCGGGTACCTCCCGTCGACTCCCGCGGACGCCCTGATCGCCGTGCTCGACGTGCACCTGGTCGAGCGGAGCACCGGCGCCGCGGTCCTCGATCAACCGGTTGAGCTCGTCCAGATCAGCGCAGATCTACCGAACCGCCTCGATCCCGCCCGCGCGCTGGCTGAGGAGAAGGTCACAGGCCTGCAGCTGGGAAACTTCGGCGCCTTCGCGAAGTCCTCGTGGCGGGCCAACGACTGGATGTGGGGACGGCTGGACGGTGCGGGCTGGCTGGTCCGGATCATGCTGGATCCACGCCGGCTCGTGATCCGCCGGGACACCGCCGTCCCCGCCGGTCACGCCCGTGCCGCGGCGCTGGCCCGCCGGGGCTGGCTGGTGGATCTGGTCGACGATCTCACCGAGGTGGCCGGCATCCCGGCGCCACGGGAGGTACTCGACGAGCTTGGCTTTCTGACCGATCCGGACGCCCCCGTGCCGCCGAACCTGCCGGTCACGGCGACCTGGGCCGCCGCCGGCCTCCAACGGGACATCGCGGCCAAGGAGCTGGTGGGGGTCGCCGAGGCGGTGCGGCGCGACAACGAGGCCGGGGTCGATCCGCGGCCCACCGCCGACTTCCTCGCCGCCGTCGACCGGGCCCTGACCGCGGAACCGACCCGGCCCGGAACGACGACCGGACCGGGGGCCTCGGCGGCACCGGAAGCGACGGGCCCCCCAAACCTGGAGGAGCCGCGCGGCGCCAAGGTCATCTCGCTGGCCGCGGCCGCGGCCGCCAGGGTCGCCGCGGGACGGACCGGTGCCCACCGGCCGGTCGGCGTCGACAGTTCGGCTCTGGCGCGCCGACCGCCCCGGCCACCCGGGCTCAGCGGCGTCCCCGTCACGCCCGGCGCGCTGCCCCCGCGAGCGGTGGACGAGGTGCTCGAGGCCTGCCGCGTCTCGGACGAACGCATCACCGACGCGGCGCAGGGCCCGATTCTGGTGACCGCCCTGGCCCAGATCGTGGCCGTGGTCGTCGCCTGGGCGGCATCGACCCGCCGGCTGCCACGGCCCCTGCGGCCGGTCGCCTTCCTCGCCCGGGCCGTCACCCGTCTCGCCTTCGAGATGATCCGGGATGTCACGCACGGCCGGCGGCGGATGACGATCGCGGTGGGAACAGCGCTGGTCGGCCTCGGTACGGCCGGCGGGCTGACCGGTTCGGGCATCCTCGGCGGCCTGGGGATCGTCCTCGGCCTGATCGGCCTGCTGACGATCGGACTGACCGGCTGGCGGCACCTGCCCGGAGGACTGGCGGTCGTGGGAGCCGGGCTCATCGCGGTGTTCGCGGCGGCCGGTGCCGTTCCGGTGATCCATGACCGGCTCTTCCCCTGGCTACACGACGACGTCGTGCCATACCTGGCCGATCATCCGTGGGCATGGGCGACCGTCTTCGGAGCCCTGGTGCTGCCGGCTCTCTGGTCCGTCGCCGAGGCCCTCGCCACCCGCCGGGCCCGCCGCAACGGCTGATCATCCCGGTAGGCACGGCCTGGGGGTCCGCGCCACCGGCACCGGTGGCGCGGTGACGTGGTGACCCGGTTCAGGAGATGTCGGACCAGGTCAGGGTGCCCGTCGGGTCTCGAAGGCAGGACACCGGGCGGCCGGCGGAGTCCTGGACGATGCGCCCGACGTCCTCGGGGTCACAGTTCCCGCCCTCATCCGGCCGGGTCACGAGAGCCGGGGCGGGCGGCTCCGTGGACCATCGACTAATGCCGGCCGGGCCGGTCCCGCCGACGGGCGCGCAGAACAGCACAAGGCCGTTCACGGCGGTCGCGGGCGAGGTGTCCTCGGTGGGGGAACAGGCCTCTCCGACGAAGACGGAGGATGCTTGCGGAGTCGGCACCGGCGGTGACGCGACACCATCCGGGGCGGCGGAGGCCCCGGGCGTGCCCGGGCCGCCCGGGTCCTGAGACGACGCACTCGGCATGACCACCGAGCCCGGCCGGGCGGCCGAGCCGCCGTACCCGCTCGACCCCGGATCCGAGCATCCGACGACCAGCGCGAGCAACAGCCCCCCGGCCACGGTCAGGCCGAGACGGCCACGGCCTCGAAGACCGCCACACACGGCGTACCTCCCGTCGCACCTCGGGAGCCGGAGTCATACCCCGGTCCAGGCCGCCCGATCTCAAGACCTGTGTTCCAGCTTAGGTAGCCTGCCGCTCACACCGTGGTCACTTGCCCGAACTGGGAGATCCGATCGTCCGCCGCCACGGGAACCAGCGTCCCGTCGGCCTCCATCTCCGCCGCGACCTGGGCCAGCCGAACGGCGGGCCGCGCCGGCAGCGGCGCGGTGCCCGCCTGGGTCCCGAGCTCCACCCAGCCGACCAGCGCCTCGTCCGACGTCAGCCCGAACGCCTCCCGGACCTCGGCGCTGCCCTGCATCGGCACCGACTTCCAGGCCGAGGCGACGCCGAGCGCGTGCGCGGCCAGGCAGATGTTCTGCGCCGCCGCCGCGGCCGAGGCGTCCTGCTCGGCGACCGGAACCTTCGAACCGACGTGGGAGGCGACGACGGCGATGAGCGCCGGGGAACGGGTGGCCTTGCCGGCGGTCTTGCGGATGACCGGCTCGGGCAACCCGCCGACGGCCTCGGCGGCCCGCTTGATCGCCGCCGCCAGGGTGGCGCGAGCATCGCCCCGCACGACCACGAAGCGCCAGGGCCGCAGCATCTTGTGATCCGGCGCCGTGGTGGCGGCACTAAGTATGATCATAATCTGCTCCGCCGTCGGACCGGGTTCGACGAGCCGGGTCGCTGTACGGCGCGTCATCAGGCAGGCGAGAGCGTCCATGAAAACTCCTTGGGGGATCGCGGTTCGGGGAACCCGGGAAGTACCGGTCTCCCGGCCGGCGACCGCGACCCGGCCGGCGGTGACAGCCGCCGGTGGATCTGGAACAGCGACAGGTTACCGTAGAGATTGCCCCGCTCGAACCTCCGCCGGGAGGCTCTCGTCACCGCCGTCGTTGAAATAGACCATCTGGCCAAGCGATACGGGTCCCAGCGCGCCGTCCGGGACGTGAGTTTCACGGTGCGGGAAGGGAACATCACCGGTTTTCTCGGGCCGAACGGCCCCGGCAAGACAACGACGCCGCGCATCCTGCTGGGTCTGGTCACCCCTGGTTGCTGGCTCTGGTCACCCCTGGCTCCGGCAGCGCGGTGGTCTTTGGTGGCTGCGGGGCGGTCGAGGTGAACGCGGGCGGCTGGGGAGTAGTCGGCTGGGGAGTGTTGGCCCAGGTGGCGGCGCTCCTCGCGGTGCGGCGGGAGCTGCCGTCATGACCGCGCCAAGCCAGCCGTCGGCGGATGAACCGCCCGGGTCGCGCCGTCCCGGCCGGGACTCGACGGTGGCACCGGCGTGGGACGGGTCACCTCAGGCGACTCGGGTACGCGCATCCCCCACCGCCTCGGGTCGCGATCGGCCTACCATCCGGCACATGGTGCCGTGCCCGACCTGCGCGGAGGACAACCCCGAGCGGGCGCGCTTCTGCTCCGGATGTGGGAACCCCCTTCCCACCCCGGGGAGCGGCGCCCGGAAAACCGTGACGATCATGTTCGTGGACATCACCGGGTCCACCGACATCGGCGAGAGAATCGACTCCGAACCGCTGCAGCAGGTCATGTGGCGGTTCTTCACCACCGTCCGTGAAGTGATCTACACCCACGGCGGGTCGGTCGAGAAGTTCATCGGCGACGCCGTCTTCGCCGTCTTCGGCATTCCCGTGCTGCACGAGGACGACGCGCTGCGCGCGGTTCGCGCCGCCCTCGACATCCGGGCGGCGATGGAGGCGCTCAACGCCGACCTGCAGCGCGAGTGGGGCCTGAAACTGCGGGTGCGGATCGGGATCAACACCGGCGAGGTGACCGTCGCCGGCGGTGGCGTCACCGGCGATCCGGTGAACGTCGCCTCCCGGCTGGAACACGCCGCTCCCCCTGACGAGATCCTCATCGGGGACACCACCTACCGCTTCATCCGGCACAGCGTCACGGTGAGCCCGCTCGGCCCCTTGGTCGTCCAGGGCAAGCGCGACCCGCTGCGGGTGCACCGATTGATCGGGCTGGTCGACCCGACCGCGGGTCCCGGCAGCCGGGCCCCGACCCACGGCTTCACCGCCCCGGTCATCGGGCGTAACCGGGAACGCCGCCGGCTGCAGGACGCCTTCGAGGCCGTGGTCGAGGAACGCACCTGCCACCTGTTCACCGTGCTGGGCCCGGCGGGCATCGGCAAATCCCGGATGGTCGGCGAGTTCTGCGCGGCCATGGCGAACCGGGCGACCGTGCTCACCGGGCGTTGCCTGTCCTACGGCGAGGGCATCGCCTACTGGCCGCTGATGGAGATGGTGCGCCAGGCCACCGGTCTGTCCGCCGACGAGAGCGCCCCGGACGGGCGGCGTCGGCTGCGGGAACTGCTCGACGGTGTCACCCAGGCGGCGGAGATCGTCGAGGCGCTCGCGCCCCTGGTGGGGCTGGGCGGCGCGGAACTCGGTCCGCAGGAGAGCTTCTGGGCCGTCCGGTCCTTCTTCCAGGCGCTGGCGGCCCGACGCCCGCTGATCCTGTGGTTCGACGACGTGCACTGGGCCGAGCCGACCCTGCTCGACCTGCTGGAGAACATCGCCGACTGGTCCCGCGACGCCCCCATCATGCTGCTGTGCCTGGCCCGCCCGGAACTGCTGGAGGAGCGGCGGGACTGGGGAGGCGGCAAACTCAACGCCACCTCGATGCTGCTGGCGCCGCTGACCGAGGCACGCTGCCAGCGCCTGATCCGCACCCTGATGGGCTCCGACGACCTCGACCCGGCCCTCGTCTCCCGGATCACTACCTCCGCGGCCGGCAACCCACTGTTCGTCGAGCAGATGGTGGCGGCCCTCGTCGACGACGGCCTGCTGCGCCGGGAGGGCAGCCGGTGGATCGCCACCGGCAGCCTGCGCAACGTGACGGTGCCGCCGACCATCTCGTCCCTGCTCGCGGCCCGGCTCGACCGGCTCGACCCGCCCGAACGGCGGGTCCTTGAACGCGCCGCCATCGTGGGGGAACGCTTCTACCTCGACGCCGTCATCGACCTGTCGGACCCAAACGAACAGCCGATGGTCGCCGCCCACTGCCTGAGCCTGGTCCGCAAGGAACTGGTGCATCCGGACCGGTCCGACCTGCCCGGCGTCGAGGCGTTCCGGTTCCTGCACGTGCTGCTGCGCGATTGCGCCTACCAGTCCACCGCCAAACGGCAGCGCGCCGATCTGCACCAGCGGTTCGCCCAGTGGCTGCAGACCCGGCTGGAGGGCGGCCCCGGTGAGCACGACGAACTGGTCGGCTACCACCTGGAGCAGGCGTTCCGTTACCGGGTGGAGATCGGGCAACGCGACACCGAGACGGTCGAGCTGGGCCGATCCGCGGCGACCTGTCTGATCGAGGCGGCGGACCGGGTGCGCCAGGGCGACGAGACCGGCGCGGCCCAGCTGCTCAAGCGGGCCATCACCCTGCTGCCCGAGACGGACCCGCTGCGGCTACGGGCCGAGATCGACCTCGGCTGGGCGCTGTACTCGTTCGGCCGGCTCTCCGACGCCGAGCGCATCCTGCGCCAGGTGACCGAGCGGGCCCGGCGCGCCGGGGAGGAGGGCCTGCGGGCCCACGCCCGGCTCGCGTACCTGCGGGTGCTGTTCTCCACCGATCCGGAGGGCCTGGTCGCCAGGACGCTGACCGAAGCCGCGGCGTGCCTGACCAACTTCGTGCAGGCCGGCGACGAGGTCGGCGCGGCGCTCGCCTGCCGCAGCCAGGCCAACGCCTACCTGGCGGCCGGGCAGTTCGCCGCGGCCGAGCGGGCGATGGAGAACGCCGTCCGGCATGCGGAAGAATCCGGCGTGCCCCGGGCCGCGCAGTCGCTGCGCCGGGAGCTCACCATGCTCATGAGCTGGGGGCCCCGGCCAGTCGCCGTCGGGATCACCCGGGCAAACGAGGCCCTCGACGCCGCTGACGACGACCGGGCTCTGCGTCGGGCCGTGCTCGCCCAGCTCGCGGTCCTCACCGCCATGTCGGGGGATCTGGAGGGCGCGCAGATCCATCTCAAGGCGGCCGAGGAGATCGTTCACGACCTGCGCGCCCCTCGGGTCGACCCCTTTCATGGCGGGTTCGTCGTGGCCCGAGTGGCACTGCTCGCCGACGAGCTGGCAGTCGCCGAGCGGGAGCTGCGGCGAAGCTGCCGGCAGCTGTCCCGGATGGGGGAACGCGCGTTCCTGGCCAACCGGGCCGCGGCACTCGCCGACGTTCTCGTCCGGCTCGGCAAGGTCGACGACGCGGGCAAGTACGTCACCCGGTGTCGGGACGCCGCCGCCGCCGACCAGCTACCGGCCCAGGCCGGATGGTGCGGGGTCCACGCGAAGCTCTTGGCGCTGCGCGGCCGCGATGCCGAGGCCCTCCGGTTCGCCGACACCGCCGTCGATCTCGCCAGCCGCACCGACGACACCGACGGCCAGGGACACGCGCTGCTGTCCCGCGCCGAGGTGCTCTACCGGGCCGGCCGCAAGGACGACGCCGCCGAGAGCCTGGAAGCTGGCATCACCCGGTATCTGCACCGGGGCAACGTCGCCGCGGCAAACCTCGGCCGCCGGCTGTTCGGCACGCTCGACGGCCCCCCGCCAGGGACGGGAGGCCCCTCGCCGGGAACGGGATAGCGGGGCGGCCCGCGCCCGCGCGCTCAGCGCAGCAGTCCGCGCAGCCGCGCCTGTTCCTGCAACCAGTACATCTCCTGCGCCCACAACCGCAGCCGCTCGACGGCGGCGAGCTCGCCGGCCAGAGCCTGCGCCACGGACGGCCGGCTCAGCACCTCAACGCCGAGGGGCGCCCACTGCCAGTCGGCCTCCTCCTCGCAGGCTCGCTGGTAGGCGGCCCGCCGCAGGGCTATCTCAGCAAGGGCGAAATCGACCTGCTCGGAGAGCAGGTCGAGACGCGCAAGCAGGTCCGCGTCACGAACCCACGGACGGCCGCTATAAGCGGGCAATGGAACGGGCCGCGCAGACATATTGGGGGAAGGGTACGAGCCCGCGGACACCGGGAACAACACACATCCCGGAACAGACCTCTGAGCTGCGGTTTATTCTTCCACCCGGCCGGAATCGGCGACCCCCTCGGGGAGAACCCGGTGGACACCCGAGTCGGGTGAGACGACGGTCGGGACGTGAGCAACGGAGGTCCGAGGGTAACGCCTACGGTACGGCGTCCATGGTGCCGATCAGATCCGTAAGCCAGCCTGGGGGTCTTTCGGTGAGTCTCACACCACCCGTCCTGCTGATGGTGCTCGGTTTTCCACTCTTCGTGATGGCGGGGATGCTCATGATGGGCGGGATCGAGAAACGTCTGATCGGCTCCCGCGGGTTGCTCTCCCTGGTCACCGAGGACGGCACCGCCTCGGTGGGCGACTGCGGACCATCCGGTGCACGACCGTCACCCAGCGCACCCGCCACACTCAGCGCACCCGCGTCATCGGGCGATCGGACGTCACCGCTCAGCAGCTGAGCCGTCTCCCAGCCCGCGGGGTGCGGACAGGTGAGGCGGCGGTCAGCGGCGGCGGGATCCCCCGCCGACCCACAACCGACCGTCGAGACCGGCCTCCCGCAACAACGCGGCGAACGCCGGCGTGGGTGCCTGGATCTCCAGACGTGAGTGCACCCGGCGGAGCAGCAGATCGGCGCGGAGCAGAGCGGCGAGCCCCGGGATGTCGATCGAGCGCAGGCCCGCGACATCCACCGTGACCGTCCCCCCGCCCCGGCCGAGATGCTCGCCGATCTGCTCACGGAACCGGAGCCGCCCGGCAGTGTCGAGTTCCCCGGCGAGTTCGATGAGCACGTCCTCGCCTGTCCGCTGCACGGACATCCGCAAGGCTCCAGCATCCGCCCGCATGACTTCCACCCCCCGATGTCGTCACTGCGTTGGGTCACCCCCGATCAGTTACGCAGAGTAACATGCCTCGGTTGGCTGGATCCCCGGCGGACGTCAGCCGGCGCGCAGACGCTTGATCAGAGCGTTTGTCGAGCTATCATGCCCCAGCTCCGGTTCCTGCTCGGACCCGAGTTCCGGAATGATCCGACCGGCCAGCACCTTGCCGAGCTCCACGCCCCACTGGTCGAAACTGTTGATCCCCCAGATGACACCCTGGGTGAACACCTTGTGCTCGTACAGTGCGATCAGCTGACCGAGGGTGAACGGAGTCAGCTTCTGGGCGAGCAGGGTGTTCGAGGGTCGATTACCCGGGAAGGTCCGATGTGCAACGAGGCCCGGCGCGACACCCTCGGCGGCCACCTCCGCGGCTGTCCGGCCGAACGCGAGGGCCTCCGTCTGCGCCAGGAAGTTGGCCAGCAGCAGGGCATGCTGGTCCACCCCGGCGCCGTCCGCCGTGCCCACCCCGGGATGGTTCGGCCGGACGAAGCCGATGAAATCAGCCGGGACGATCGTCGTCCCCTGGTGCAGGAGCTGGTAGTACGCATGCTGTCCGTTCGTGCCGGGAGTCCCCCAGACGATCGGTCCGGTCGGCGTCGGCACGGGCCGCCCGGTGAGATCGACCGACTTCCCGTTGCTCTCCATGTCCAGCTGCTGGAGATAAGCCGGGAATCGGCCCAGGTAGTGGCTGTAGGGCAGCACCGCGTGCGTCGCGGTACCGAAGAAGTCGCGGTACCACAGGCCGATCAGGCCGAGCAGAACCGGAAGGTTCCGCTCGAACGGAGCCGTCCGGAAGTGCGTGTCCATGGCGGCGAAACCGGCGAGGAACTCCCGGAAGTTCGGCGGCCCGATCGCGATCATCAGCGAGAGGCCGATCGCGGAGTCCACCGAGTACCGGCCGCCCACCCAGTCCCAGAACTCGAACATGTTCTCGGTGTCGATACCGAACTCGGCGACCTTCTCGGCATTCGTGGAGACCGCGACGAAATGCCGGGAAACGGCGTCCTCGCCGAGCAGGCCGGTGAGCCAGGACCGCGCGGCCCGCGCATTGGAGATCGTTTCCAGGGTGGTGAACGTCTTGGACGAGACGATGAACAGGGTGCTGGCCGGATCGAGATCGGCGGTGGCCTCCCAGATGTCGGTGGGGTCGACGTTGGAGACGAACCGGACTTCGATCGACCGGTCGGCATAGTCGCGCAGGGCGTCGTAGGCCATGGCGGGTCCCAGGTCGGAGCCGCCGATGCCGATGTTGACCACCGTCCGGATCCGCTCACCGGTGGCACCCAGCCATTCTCCCGACCGCACCCGGTCGGCGAATCGGGACATCGCGTCGAGCACCCGATGCACGTCAGGGACGACGTCGGCGCCATCCACCTCGATCCGGGTTCCGGCCGGGGCGCGCAACGCCACGTGCAACACCGGTCGGTTCTCGGTGACGTTGATCCTCTCGCCCCGGAACATCGCCTCGATCCGGTCCGCCAGCCCGGCGCGCCGGGCCAGCGCGGTCAGCAACTCGACGGTGCGCGCGGTCAGCCGGTTCTTGGAGTAGTCAAGATAGAGTCCGTCCGATTCGACGGCGAACGTCTCGCCACGCCGGGGATCGGCGGCGAACAGATCCCGCAGGGACACCTCGGAGATCTCGCGCAGATGCGTGGTGAGCGCCGCCCATTCCTCGGTCGCGGTGATGTCCAGCGGAGCCACCGGGGCAGCGGGCTCGGTTGTCGACATGACGTGGGATGCCCTTCCTCGCAGGTTCAACATGTGCCGCAGTGCCCATCATCCGCACTGCGGCGGCGGCGGCGCTCGCCAGCCCCGTCGACCTGCCCGTGTCGCCGATCCGGCACGCCGGACCGGCCGGCCGGGGGTAGGGAATGGGGGGTCAGGGCCGTAGGATCACCAGGAACCCGACGAAGGGCGTCATTGCAGGCCAGGATGGTTCTCGGCGCACGGGTGGCGGTACAGCGGATGCCCGGCGTGGTAGCGGACGGATCTGGACCTTGTTGATAGATAAATCTCGGGTGGAGGCGGCGCTTCCCGGTTACTCCGTCGAGGGCGACCTGGGCCGGGGTGGCTACGGGCTCGTGCTGGCCGGCCAGCACCGGCTCATCGGCCGCAAGGTCGCGATCAAGATCCTGCTGGACACCTCCGACGACCCCGATCTGCGTGCCCGCTTCCTGTCCGAGGCTCGGGTGCTGGCTGAACTGGACCATCCGCACATCGTGCGTATCCACGACTACGTGGAGCACGAGGGCACCTGCCTGCTCGTCATGGAGCTGCTCTCCGGCGGCACGCTCAAACAGCGGATGAGCTCGGGACCGGTCTCCGCCGAGACCACCTGCTCGATCGGGCTCGCGGCCGCGGCCGCCCTCGCCACGGCGCACGGCCACGGAGTGCTGCACCGGGACATCAAGCCGGACAACATCATGTTCGCCGGCGACGGGCTGCTGAAGGTGACCGACTTCGGCATCGCCAAGATTTTCGACGGAGCGGAGACCACCGCCAGCGCGATCCTGGGAACGCCGCGTTACATGGCTCCCGAGCAGATCATAGGGACGCGTCTCTTCCCGTCCACCGATCTTTACGCCCTCGCGGGTGTGCTCTACGAGATGATCGCCAACCGACCGCTGTTCGGCCGTCAGATGGCGGTGCAGCCGCTGACCCACCACCATCTGACAATCATGCCGGAACCGCTCACCATGGTTCCGCCACCCGTCTCCGCGGTGATCCTGCGGGCGCTGGCGAAGGATCCGGGCACCCGCTTCGCCGACGCCGCCGACTTCGCCCTGGAACTCGCCCGAGCGAGCAGCCGCGCGTTCGGCCCGACCTGGCTGTCCCGGTCTGACGTCAAGGTGCGGATCGACGACGAGATCCGGGAGGCCGCGCTCGCCACCTCGACCACCCCGCGCCCGCCGGCCCCCGGTCGACCCGGCTTCCCTGGCGCGCCACCGGGCGGACCGGGCCCACGGATCGGGTACCCGGGCGCACCGAACGGCCCGAACGGGCCGGGGAGTCCCGCCACGCCGAGTGCTCCCGGAGCACCCGGTGGTCCGGTCAGCCGTCCGATAGGGGGATACCCACCACCGGTTGGGCCGGGCTGGGCTGGATTCCCGCCGGGCAACACTCCACCGCCGCGGTCGACCCCACCGCCGCGGCCGCTCGGCCCCGGGTACGGCGGCCCCGGGTACGGCGGACCGGGCGGCCCCGGCGACCAGACGTACCGGCCCGGTCCGGGGGGACCGGTGCACGGGATGGCGGGGGTACCACCGACCGCCACCCGCCAGGCCGGGCACCAGTCGAATCCGAACGCCCGTAACCGGACGCCGCTCATCATCGGAGCGGTCGCGTTCGTCGTCATCGTCGCCCTCACCGTCGGCATCGTGGCAGCGGTGACGAACTCGGGCGGCGGCAGCGGCGGCGGTGACCGCGGCGGCGGCACGGCACGCCTCGCAACCGCCTACCGGGGAACGGCGCTGTCGGTGCAGGGCCTGAGCCCCTACAGCGTCGATGTCGATCCCGACGGCTCGCTGCTCGTCTCCAGCCTCGCGACGGACCGCATTCAGAAGATCACCCCTGCCGGGGCGGTCAGCGACCTCGCGGGCACCGGAGCCGGCGGGATCAGCGGCGACGGCGGCCCGGCCAGCGCGGCGCAGCTTGACGGGCCCGGATCGACCAGCCGTGACAAGGCCGGCAACATCTACATCGGGGACGCGAAGAACAACCGGATCCGCAAGATCAGCCCAGCCGGGGTAATCACTACGATCGCCGGCACCGGTGACGCCGGTTACGGCGGCGACGGCGGCCCAGCCACCGCGGCGAAGATCAACAGTGCGGAAAAGGTGACCACCGGGCCGGACGGCAGCGTCTACCTCTCCGATTACGAGAACCACCGGATCCGCAAGATCAGCCCGCAGGGGATCATCACCACGTACGTGGGCACCGGAGTCGCGGGTTACACCGGCGCCGGCGGCCCGGCCACCGCGGCAAAGATCAACGGCCCGAACGATCTCCAGATGACCGACGACGGCACCCTCTACTTCGCCGACCTCGCCAGCGACACCATTCAGAAGGTGACCCCGGGCGGGATCATCACCACCGTCGCCGGGACCGGCGAGGAGGGCTTCTCGGGTGACGGCGGCCCGGCCACCCGGGCCAAGCTGAACGTGCCGTCGCTCACCGTCGGCCCGGACGGCCGGACGCTCTACATCGCCGACTACCGCAACCACCGGATCCGCCGGGTCGACCCGAACGGCGTGATCACCACGATCGCCGGCATCGGCGTCGAAGGCTCCGGCGGCGACGGCGGCCCAGCGGCCGCCGCCCAGTTCAAGAACCCGAGCTCGGTCGCGGTCGACGGCAGCGGCGCGCTCTACATCGCGGACAACGGCAACGACCGGGTGCGCCGCATCGATCCGAACGGCACCATCACGACCGTCGCCCAACCGGGCTAGGGTATCGCCGATGACCTAGGGTATCGCCGGTGACACGGATGGTCGGACGACTCGTGACGACCATCGTCCACTCCCGGACTCGTAGCAGCCGTGAGGACTGACCGTGGATGACGAGCCTGACCGACGATCGGTGTTACGGACCGCCGGAGCCGGCGGGCTCGGACTCGCCGCGCTCGGGCTCGGTGGCGGCCTGATGAGCGCCTGCCAGCAGGAGGACGCCCCCCACCCGACACCGACGGCGATCGACTGGCGCACGCTCGACGAACGGCTGATCGGTCCGCTGCTGCGACCGACCGATCCGGACTACGCCGTCGCCAGCATGCTGTTCAACCCGGCTTTCGACGCGGTACGCCCGCAGGCGGTGGTCCGTGCCATGTCTGCGGGGGACGTCACGGCCTGCATCGACTTCGCCCGCTCCACCGGGATACACCTCGTCGCGCGGGCCGGTGGCCACAGCTACGGGGGCTACTCGACGACGACCGGGCTGGTCGTGGACGTGACTGCGATGGCGTCGGTCCGGCCGGGGCCCGACGGCACCGCGCTGATCGGGGCCGGAGCGCTGCTGATCGACGTCTACTCCGCACTCGCCGAGAACGGGCTGGCGCTGCCGGCCGGATCATGCCCGACCGTCGGCATCGCCGGGCTCGCCCTCGGCGGCGGCATCGGAGTGTTGAGCCGGCGCTACGGTCTGACCTGCGATCGGATGGTCTCCGCCGAGGTCGTGCTGGCCTCCGGGGAAACCGTGCGCACCGACGCCGACACCGAGCCGGACCTCTTCTGGTCGCTACGCGGCGCGGGCGGGGGCAACGTCGGCATCGTGACGTCGTTCACCTTCGCCACCCATCGGGCGACACCGTTGGTGCTGTTCACCTACCGCTGGCCCTGGGACGTGGCCGCGGACGTGCTCACCGCGTGGCAGGGCTGGATCGCCGACAGTGGCGGCGCGCCAGAGGACCTGTGGTCGACCTGCGTCATGACCTCGATGCCGACAACCGGGGTCACCGGCAGTCCGGCCCTGCGGGTGAGCGGCGTGCTCGCGGGCGGCGCCGACGACACGCGGATCACGTGGCTGCGGGATCGACTCGCCAACCTCGTCGCCGCCGTCGGCCGGAGGCCCTCGAGCACCTTCGTCGCCCAGCGTGGCCATCTCGAAACGATGCTGCTCGAGGCGGGCTGCGCGGGCAAAAGCGTTGACACGTGCCACCTGCGCGACCGGACGCCCGGAGGCACCCTGCCACGGGTGGCCCAACGGGCCGCCTCGGCGTTCCTCGCCGAACCGATGCCAGCCGGCGGGGTCGAGACGATGCTCGCCGCGCTCGAGCGACGCCAACGCACGCCCGGGGCCGGTCCGGGTGGCATGATCCTGGATTCCTGGGGCGGCGCGATCAACCGGGTCGGCCCGGGTGACACGGCGTTCGTGCACCGCGACACGCTCGCCAGCGCCCAGTTCGTCGCCGGGTACTCCGTCGACGCCTCCCCGGCGGACAAAGAGGCTAACCAGAGCTGGTTGCGATCCACGGTGGCGGCGACGGCGCCGTTCATGTCGTCGTCGGCGTACCAGAACTACATCGACCCGGACCTCACCACCTGGGCCGATGCGTACTACGGGGCGAACCTTCCACGGTTACGCCAGGTCAAGCGCGCCTACGACCCGGACAACCTGTTCCGCTTCGCGCAGAGCATCGCGCCGTCCTGAGCGGTCCCAGCGGTCCCAGCGGTCCCGAGCGGGGGCTTCCCCGGCCAGGCCGGCCATTGCCCCGGGCAGCCACCCCGCGCCGGGAATCGAGGTCGACCGACCCGGGGTGGCATGCACTATTAGATCCGTTCATGTATCCGTTGCCTACTGCCTACCTATGGTCAGATCCCTGTCCATCCGCTGTCCCCCGGCCCCGCCACCGCGCAGTTCACTCACCGCTCCGGCGATTCATCTTGCGACAACTACTCAAGGTGAGTACACACATGCTGTCGGTAACACACCGGCGTTGGTGTCCGTCTGGCCGTGTCGACTGGGTTTTCTGTGAGGTCCTCGATGAAAAGAATCTTCTGGCCGTATGGTGTCGGGCTGTTCGCCCTGTTCTTCGCGGTGACGGCACCGGGTAACGCCGCCGATGTAGTGCACAGCGCCGTCGGTGCGCTCGGTGGTGTGGCCGACGGACTGTCCACCTTCGTGTCCCAGGCGGCTACCTGACCGGAGCGACAGCACACCCGGAGTGTCCGGAACAGGAAATCCGGATCAGGAAAGCTGCCTAGCCAGCGGCCTGGTCACGGCCACGGTCCCACTCCAGTCCGAGATGTCGGATTCGACGACCCCCCACCGCGCTCCCTTGGCTGCGATGACCCGGCCGTCGCCGATGTACATCCCGACATGGCCCGGTGCCTCGGCGGTGCCGTCGGGGCCCGGGGTGAACAGCAGGTCCCCCGGCTGCGGATCGACGCCCGCGACCTGCGGGCCGAACCGCAGCTGGTCGGTCGTCACGCGGGGGAGCTCGATGCCGATGCGGCGATACGCCTCCCGGACCAGCGACGAGCAGTCCCAGGCCTCGGGACCGGTCGCGCCCCAGACGTAGGGCTTGCCGATCTGCGACTGCATGAAGGCGACCATCGGGGCGACCGAACCAGCGGGGATGCCGACGCCGAGCTCCAAGGCGTCGCCGTACACCTGCGCCTGCGCGAGGATCGCGCGGACGTAGTTACGTGTCTCGGTGTACGGCGGAATGCCGGCGAAGGCAAGCACCGCACCCGCTCCCGCGTTGTACGCGGCCAGCATCTTCTCCTGGGCCGCGCCGGACACGGAGGCGACCGAGGCCGCCACCGCGCAGTCGTACCGGGCCGCCGCGGGGATCGCGTCGGCCGGGTTCCACACGTCGCCCTGCCCGTGGGACGCCCACGTCCCGGGCATGAACTGGGCGATCCCCATCGCGCCCACGGGTGACCGGGCCCGCGGGTTGAAACCCGACTCCTGGTGTAACTGGGCGGCCAGCAGGGCGGGAGTCACCTCGGCGCACCCGGCCGCGTTCGCCGCATCAATGATCGTCTGCAGGTACTCGGCCGGGATGCCGTCGGAGTTCCTGATGGTCCGGTTACCCCCGCCCTGATCCTGGATGAAGGGACCGGCGATAATCAGAATGAGGACGGAGACCAGCATGACGACGCCGCCGATGACGAAAGCCGCGCCCGCCCCCGTCCAGACCAGCCAGCGGGAACGCTTACGGGTGAAGCCGCGGGCCATCACGCCTCACCGGCCCGGTGCGTCGCCGGCGACGCTCGACAGATCCGCGCCGGCGACCCGCCACGTCCCGTCGGTCTGGCGCAGGAGAGTGAGCGCCGGGGTGGACAGCGCCACCACCGGGGCTGCGCCGCCCGCCGCCGTCTCGCGGCGCACGTTCAGCTGAAGCACCACCCGACCGGTGGCCGTCGTGTCGATCCCGCCCAGGGGCGTGGTCGCCAGCACGGTCACCCGCGAGTGGGTGCCCGCGGCGCGCACCTCCTGCCACGCCTGGCCGTCCTCGCCGGCAGCGGTTCCGGGCCCCCCGGCGCCCGAACCACCGAGGCCCGCACCCCCGGCGCCCAGGCTGGCCGCAAAGTCCTCAGTGAGGCAGTCGCGGGCCCGCTCGACACCGGCTGCCGGGCCGGGGTCCGTCCGGGCGTCGAAGGACTGCCAGCGCGTGAAGCAGTCGGCGGCTACCGCCGCCGGGTCCTTCCGGTCCACCTCGCCGGTGGGTAGCGCAGACGCGGTGGCCAGCGGCGGACCCGGCGCCTGACTCGCCCCGGGCGGTGGCCCCGTGGTGGCGGACGGGGCGGGAGACGGAGCGGGGGACGGATCGGCAGCACTGCCCAGCGTGCCGCATCCGGCCACGGTGACCACGGTGAGCAGCAGTCCGACGGCCAGCCAGAACCGGGGCCTCACCGCGGCCGGCCGGAGCGAGGCGGCACCGAGGTGAGAGCGCTCATTCCCGACCGTCCAGCCAGTCCCGCACCCGCCCCCGACGCACCCGCCACTGGTGACCGACCTTGCGGGCCGGGATGGCCCGTTCCGAAAGCAGCTTGAGGACGGTGCTCTCCGACAACCGCAACCAGGCGACCAGTTCATCGACGGTGAGCACTTCGTCGTCGTCGGAGGGTCGGGAGGGCGCACCACCGGCGGGCGTCGGCGCGAGCGGAGGGGGCGCGAACGGAGGCGCCGCGGCGGCGGGCGCCGGTGTGCTGCGGGAGGCGACGGTCGGTGGCATGCCGGTCGGGCGGGCCGAGGCCGTGCGGAGCCGGCCGGATGCCGCCGGAGCGGACCGGGCCGGGGCCGAGCCGACCGGGGATTTCGCGGGCGTCGCGCCCTGCGGTGCGCCGGAGCGCTGGGATGGCCGAGGCGTCGCCGTCGAGAAGCCGTCCTGCGCCACCGACGCTCCTTTCCCATCTGCCGCACGCACGGTGCCGGTGTAGTCCAGGCCGCCCCCAGCCCGCCGCGTCGCGGATCACAGCCGAACCGTCCGCCGAACCGTCCGCCAGTTCGTCCCCTCGATCCGGACGGCACATCTCCGGTTCCGGAAGGTACACCGACCCACCCAGGATGGGTAGCTTCGACCAGAGCTTGTCATACTCGAATGACTCGTGTTACATCGATCCGACCGCAGCCGAGTGCAGATAACAGTAAGTAACCTTAACTGGCACTAGCTAACCTTAGAAGGCCGGGAGGTCGACGGCGCGTGAGCGATGTGCCACAGGCACCGTACGGTGAGGAAGGCGACGCGCGGCCCGTTTCGCTCATTGGTGCCCGCATACCCTCGCCGGTCTCCCATCCCGACGGTCCGCCCATCCGGAATGATCAGTACATACGAGACGATCAGTACATACGGGACGAAGCAGCAGACGCCGAATACGTAGAGTCACCTCCCCAGGCACGATCCGGGCGCCGACGACATCGACGGCGGGGCGGAACGGGCTCGCCGCGGCCACTCGACGAAGCGTGGCAGAGCGAGGCATTCCACCTCGATGATGCGACATCGGCGGCCCGTTCGGGTGCGGACCGTACAAACACGTCCGACGACACACCGCCATCGGTGCCGGGTGCCAGGACCGAGGCACCCGGCACCGGGCCGGGCCGGGTGACCTCGGGCGCGGACACCAGCTCCCGGCGCACCCGCGGCGCCGCTGCCCGGCGCGCCGGCCGCCCGTCGGCGATTCCGCCCCGTAACCAGGCTGATCCCTCCCGCCGTCCAACCCGGCCGGCAGATCCCCGCGGTTCGACCCCGGTTCCCCCGAGCGCGGTGGAATCCTCGCAGGAGGTGAACAGCGCGCCGGGTGGCAGCGCGCCGGGTGGCAGCGCGCCGGGTGGCAGCGCGTCAGGCCGAGGCGTCAGCCCGGTTGCGAGTCCTGGTTCCGGTGGCGGCCCAACTGCGGTACCACCACACCCAACCGGGCCACTGCCGGCCCCGAACGGGCCGCGCGTCCGGCCGCCGCGCGCCTCCGCGCCCCGTCGTCCGCAGCCGCCGCGGCCGCCGCGGACGACACCGGCCGCGCCGACGGATGCGGCGTCGATCGGCGGCCCGAGCGATCCGCCGACGGCAACCGTTCCATCCACCGCGGCCGGCCGGCCAGCCCCGACCGGCCCGATCGAGGTAACCAGCCCGATCGAGGTAACCAGCCCCGGGGATGCGCAGGCCCCTCCCACGGACCATCCGGTCGTCTCCGAATCGTCCGTCCCGGGCCACATCTCCGCGGTGCCGGTCGCACCGCCGGTCGCCCGCTACACGCCGGCCGTGCCCGTCGCGCCCGTCTCGCCCGCCGCGGGCATGAAGCAGCTGACGGCTCCAGCACTCCCCACCGCGCAGCCGCAACCGCAGCCGGACCCGGCGTCTCGGTCCACCCGCAAGGCCGCGGCGGCAGGCGGCCAGACCGTCTCGCGTCGCCGGCCGTCGTCGGACGGTCGGCTGTGGCCGTGGCAGGAGCCGTGGGTCGGCGTGCGCGATCTCGAGCCGTGGGAAGAGATTCCGGTACGGCTCTCTCTGCGCGACCGGGCCCGTATCCCGTTGCCCGGTTCGTGGCGGATCGCGGTGACCTCGCTGTTCCCCTACTCCGGGACCACCACCCTTGCCGGGGTCGTCGGGCTGACCCTCGCCGGGGTGCGGGCGCAGCCGGTCCTCGCGGTCGATCTCTGGCCGGGGGAGTCTCCCGGGGGGGCGCCATCGTCGCCTGTGGGCACCGACACCGAGGACGAGGACGAGGACGAACCACGCGGTGATCCGCTCGCGATCCGGGTCGGCGCGGCCGGAACGACGACGGTCGCCGACGTCGCCCGCCGGCAAGCCTCCGACAGTACGGTGACCGATCTACCCCTGATGATCAATGGTCGTCCCGCGGGCAGCACCAGGGACCTCGACGTGCTTCCCGTGCGACGCGGTGTTGGCGGAGGAGCCGACCGGCACGACGGTGACGGTTCCGGCGACGAGGCGCCCGCCGTCGTCCCCGCGGACGACACCGTCGCCCCGACCGGACTGCGGTCCGTGCTCGGCCTGCTCGCGCATTCCTATCCACTGGTGCTGGTCGACGCGCCGGCCGAGGCACCGCTGACGCCTACGGCGGTCCAGGCCGCGGACCTCATCATCCTCGTCACGCTCGCGACCGCCGCCGATCTGGAAGCGACGCTCACCAGACTGCGTACGTTGCGGGACGCGGCGGGTGGTGGCTCAGCCAGACACGGCGGGCCAATGATTGTGGCGGCCATGATCGCGCCGCGCCGGGGCCGTCCCTCGCCCCGGACCCGCGCGGCGGCGGCCCGGCTCGGGAGGCAGGTCGACACACTGATCCGGATCCCGTACGACGCCCGGCTCGACCCCAGCAGGCATACTCCGGTACGGATTCCTCGACTACGCCGACGTACTCGCCGCGCCTACCTCCGGCTGGCCGCGGCTGCCGTGGAAGCCCTGTTCACTCTCGCGAAAGCCGAGGTCACGGCCGCTGCGGGCGCTGTCGATCAGTCGGGGGCGGCCGGCGGCGCCGCGGAGGCGGTCACCGCCCGTGCAGATTCTGACGCTTCCGGCGGCCCACGAGCGACTACCGAGGATCACCGTGCGGCGCAGGGCGTATCATTTGGCGACCTACGGTCACCAACGGCACCCACAAGGATCGCCGGACCAGATCGGCCGGGCGGCCCCCCGCCTGTGGGAAAGGAACCGAGATGATCCTGGACGCCGCCGCCGTCAAGGCGACCGTTGTCCTCGCCGAGATACAGGTCAACCCGGATGACTCCAAGGCGCCTGGCATCAATGCTCTGAAAGACCTGGTCAACGGCCTGGCGGCCTATGCGGTGGTCGCTGCAGTCGCCGCTGTGCTACTGGGTGGTATCGCATGGGCACTCGGCGAGCGGATGGGCCTCGAGCGCGCGTCGATGGTCGGCAAGAGCGGTGTGATCGCGGGCTTCGGTCTCGCATTCCTCGTCGGTGCCGCGGCAGCCTTCGTCAACTTCTTCCTTGCCACCGGCGCAACGGCCACCGCGCCCGACCCTAACCCGGCTGGCCAGCGTCAACCCGCCGTCGAGCTCACCGTTGTCGTTGACCCCGGCGTGGTCCATGACCCATCGTCAACGCTCTTCTGACCTGTTCCCCGGATATCAGCGGGCGGACATTGCGATGATGACCGTGCCGTCTTGTGAGGGGAGTGGGCGTTGGTAAGCCTTGTGGAGTGGGCCGCCAGACGTCTGATCATCATCATCGTGACCACTGGCACGGTGAGTGTGATCGGCGGATTGGTCATCGGCCGTTACGTGGTTCCAGACAATGGTTCGAATGGCTCGGATACCGCGTCCGTCGCGCCGCAGACTTCTCCGAGCGCTACCCCGCCCGGAGTAACGCCGACGCTGGTCCCCTCGCCGAAACCGTCCAGCCAACCGGCCGACACCGCCGCCCCCACCTCAGTCCCCGGTGTCCCCACCCGGATCAACGAGTTCGGTATCCCGGTCGGCTACCCCCGCACCGAAGCCGGCGCCGTCAGCGCCTGCGCCAACTATGTTTCTGCATACGTAAAAGCTACCAATCGCGAGCCCACGCGCCTCAAGCAAATTTTTAGATCAATAGCAGATCCCTCGACTGCCAATCGACTCAGCCAACTTCTTATTGATGTCAATAATCAGACCGCAAAAAATTTTGGAGTTGCATCTGTAAACTCCCCCGACTTTCAATTGATTTATCGAACCCTCGGATATAAAGTTGAAAAATTTAATCCCAACGAGACAAAAGTATATATCTGGTCCAATGCAAGTGCCGGAATAATTGGTGGATCGCCGAACTACAAGCCTCGAAACTTCTGGGGAACCGACCTCTGTACGGTGAGCTGGAGTGGAACAGATTGGAAACTTTCTGACGCCACCGATGGCCCGGATGGTCCTGATCCCGTTGAGCAGCGGTCCGAGGAATTTCGGAGTTTTCTTCTGATCGGAGCGGTCGCATGACGTCCGGCGGTACAGGCGAAGGCAGTATTATCCTGGCCTTCAACCCCAATCCACTCGATGCAATCAAGGGTGCGATATCGGGGAGTGCGGATGCGTACTTCAACTCGATGGGCAAGGCCTTCTGCGGCATGGCGGCTGACCTGTCCAGCTCCGTATTCAGCTTCGCGGCGCAGAAGACGACCATCGACCTGAACGCCGACTACGTCGTCCAGAACTACAACATCGCGTTCGGGGTGGCGGTACTGATCGTCACCGGCCTGTTCATCTGCGCCTGCATCATGGGCGCCGTACGCGGTGATCCTCACATCTTCACACGGGCGCTAGCCTCCACCGGCACCGCGATCCTCGGCTCGTTCGTCGCACTCACCCTGCTGCAGATGGTGCTCACTGCCTCGGACGGGATCGCCGACGCCTTCGGTGACGGGAAGCCACTCGGCTCGACCCTGGTAGCCCAACTGCGGGCTCTACCGGAGCAGGGGAACTTCGCACTCGACATCGTCCTGTCGCTGCTGGTGGCGTTGTTCTCGTTTGCGCTCTTCGTGGTGCTGTACATCCGCAAGGTTGCGATCATCGTGATGGCGGTGTTCATCCCGGTGTATCTGGCCGGGCAGCCGACGATGTCCACGAGCGCCTGGATCAAGCGGGCGACCGAGATCCTCTTGGCGCTGATTTTCGCGAAGCCGGTTATTTACGCGATTTTCACGCTCGGTGCCGGTGTGGCAAGCGACTCGAGCGGCTCCACAGTCGATCAGACACTGACGATCCTCGGCGGGGCCGTGGTGATGATTGCGGCGGTGTTCGCCCCCTTCGTCCTGCTGCACCTGATGGGATTCGCCGACATCCACCTGATGCGCGCCGTCGGTTCGGCAGGTCGGCGCAGTGCCGCGTCGTTCGGCCAAGGGGCGGGTGCGTTGCTGGGATCGACGTCGCGGGAGACTTTCCGCGGAATCGGTGCACGGCTGCAGACCCGCAATCGCGGCATGCTCGGCGACGCCGGTGGCGTCGGCAGCTTTGGCGCCGAGCCCGCGCTGCCCCGGCCGGCCGCGCTACGGACCGGTCGTGGCAGCGGCCTCGGCGCTCCGGCGGGCACGTCCTCCCGGACGGGTGCCGCCACGGCCGCGGTGCGCGGCTCGACAGCCGGCCGGCCCCGGGCCGGCGGTGGCAGTACCCGGCAACCGGCAAGAGCCGCCACCCCCACCAGGGCGACGGTCACGGTCGGCAGCAATTCCAGGCCGGTCGGCGCCACGAGGACGATGCGCCCGGGTTCCGTCACGGGCGGGGCACGCGGGCCCGGTCAGGCCACGACGCGGGTACCCGTGCCCCCGTCGGCGTCCCGGCCTCCGAAGATGACGGCGGCGGTGCCGCCGTCCCGCACCGGCGGCACGTGAGTAGTTGAGTGGCGAGGTAGCGAGGTAGCCGATGATCGCGGAACGCAGTTACCGCTTCGGACCGCTGGAACGCGGCGGAGTCATGCTGGGCATGCGCTGGCCGCAGCTCGGCCTGATGATCGGCGTGATGCTGTGCGTGCTCGGGGCACTTCGCTCTCCACTCCTGTTCATCCCACTCTGGGCACTGATGGGAGTAATGCTCCTGTTTGTTGCGTTCGTCCGGGTGGAGGATCGTAATCTCGACCAGTGGGTGCCGATCCTCTTCGGCTTCACGATGCAGAAGGTGACGGGCGAAACGGTGTTCCGTGGCGCGTTCTTCCGGCTGGGTGCCGGGGAGGACCAGCTCAGCCGAACGGTCCTTCCGGGGCCGCTGTCGTCGCTGGTGATGTTGTCCGTACCGGTCGGCGGCGGCCGGTACGTGGCGGTGGTAAAGGATGCCAAGCAGCAGACCTACACCGCCGTCCTGCAGGTGCAGGGTAGCCAGTTCGCCCTGCTGGAGTCCGGTGACCAGCAGGCCAGGGTGGACGCCTGGGGGGAACTGCTGGCCGGGCTGACCGCCGGGGGCGGCAAACTGTCGCGCATCCAGTGGTTGGAACGCACGCTGCCCGACTCCGGCGACCAGCTTCAGCGGCACTGGCGGGTCCGCGGGCATCACGACGACTCTTGGGCTGCCGACGCCTACCAGCAGGTCATCGACGCGGCGGGCCCGGTGGCGCAGCGACACGAGACCTACCTCTCGTTCCAGCTTCGGGCCAGAGACGCCCGGCGCGCGATCCAGCGGGCCGGGGGCGGTGACCAGGCGGCCTGCGCCGTCCTGCTCGGCGAACTGCGCACGATGGAGGCGGCTCTCGCCCGTGCGTCCATCAACACGGTCGGATGGCTGCCGCCACGGGCGCTCGCCGCGGTCATCCGCACCACCTACGATCCGTACTCGATCGAGATGATTGACGCGCGGGGTGGTGCGAGTACGGACCTCGCCGGGGGCCTGAAGGGGTTGGCGTCCGGCATCGACCCAGCGGTCGCGGGCCCGGTCCGGACCGTCACCGCCTGGGACCACTACCGCACCGACTCCGGCTTCCACACGACGTACTGGATCAATGGCTGGCCGCGTGTGCCCTCCCCTGCCGCGTTCCTCGCTCCGCTGCTGATGGAGACGACCTGTCGGCGGACGGTTTCACTGGTGGTCGAGCCGCTGCCCGGCCGGAAGGCGGAGAAGGCGGTAAACCGACGGCGGATGGCGCACCTCGGTGAACAGCAGATGCGGGACAAGGTCGGAAAGGTCACCACCCAGCGCGACGTGGCTGAGGCCGACGAGGTCGAACGCCGCGAGCAGGAGCTGATCGCCGGATTCGGCGCCTTCCGCTTCCACGGCTTCGTCACGGTCTCCGCCGACGACCTCGACGGGCTCGCCGATGCCTGCGGTGAGGCCGAAACACTGGCCTCACGCAGCCGGTTGGAGATGGTGCGTCTCGTCGGCGAGCAGGATCAGGGCTTCAGCGTCGGAGCACTACCGTTGGCGGTGGGGGTTTCTTGAGCTCAGCACACGACGACGCCTCGGCCCGCGGGTACCCGGTCCCGACCGGCGGATACCCGACCGGCGGCTATGCGGGCAACGGCCATGCGGTGGGCGGTTACGTGCCGGCTGGCTATCCGGCCGGGGGAGCCGTGGCCGGTCGCCCCAAGCGTGCCGACAGCAGCCCCGGCGACGACGGCGACTTCGGCCCCGGCGACGACGGCGACTTCGACGACGGCGACTTCGACGACCCGCCCAGCTACGACGAGGCCGGTTACGACCCCGACGGCTACGAGGCGGCAGCCTACGAGGCCACGTCCCACGACCCGGGACGCGACGCCGAGGGCTATGTGGACCTCGGCGGCGGTCCGCGGCGGCGGCGCGAGGGACGCATATCCGCGGAGCCCCCCCGGCGCAGCCGGCGCACGGAACGGGCCGCGGCGGCCACCGAGAAGGCGGCGATGCGCCGGGCCCAGCTAGCCCTGCGCCGGGGCGCACAGCCGCCGCGGCTGTTCGGGCCGTTCGGCGGGCGGACGTTCCACAAGCTGCGGCTTCCCGCGCACATGGAGACGACGGCACAGATCGCCGGCATCTACCCGTTCGTCGTCGACTCCGGCTTGGCCGCGCCCGGCATGTACATCGGTCGGCACGTTTGGTCGGGGAACTCGTTCGACTTCGACGTCTTCGAGCTGTACCGCCAGCAGGTCATCGAGAATCCGAACTTCGCCGTGTTCGGCGCGGTCGGCTCCCGCAAGTCGGCGCTGCTGAAGACGCTGATCTCGCGGGGGGCGGCGTTCGGCTACCAGGCCGCCGTACCCTGTGACCCGAAGGGCGAGTACACGCGGCTGGCTCGGCGCCTCGGCTGTGAGCCCACCTACATCGGGCCCGGCATGGCCACCCGGCTGAACCCGCTCGACGCCCCACCCCGTCCGATGGGCATCGCCGACGAGGACTGGGCCCGTGAGGTGAAGCGGGCTCGTTCGGCACTCCTGTCGTCCCTGATCGAGACGGCGAAGGGGGTACCGCTCACCCCGGCCGAGCACACCGCGGTCGACCTGGCTCTCGACGTCGTGACCCGGCAGATCACCGGGGCGTCCCCGGACCGGTGGGCAACCCCGCTCCTGCCGCACGTGCTGGAGGCGATGACGGATCCGACCGAGGAGGACTGTGTCAACCTCCCGATGACCGCGACCGAGCTGCGCGACGCCTCCCGGGATGCCACGCTGACCCTGCGCCGGCTCACGCACGGCGCGCTGGGCGGTCTGTTCGACGGGCCTACCACCTCCCCGCTGGACTTCGACCGTCCGATCGCCGTGCTGAACCTGGAGCGGGTCCAGGGCAGCGATGAGATGATCGCCCTGATCATGACCTGCGCGCAGGCGTGGATGGAAGCGGCACTCATGCGCCAGGACGGCGTGCAGCGCTACGTCGTCTACGACGAGTGCTGGCGGCTGATGCGGTTCGCCGGCCTCGTCCGCCGGCTGTCCGCCCAGCAGAAGCTCGCCCGGCAGTGGGGATGCGCGAACGCGATCGTTGCCCACCGCATCTCCGACCTGCTGTCCGCCTCGCCGGACTCGGTGGAGATCGCCAAGGGCCTGCTCGCCGAGACCGCGATCCGGATCCTCTACAAGCAGGCATCCGATCAGATCGCCGACACGCAGGCCGCGCTCGGGCTCACCGATGTCGCCGCCGACCTGCTCCCCAGGCTCGACCCGGGCTACGCCCTGTGGCTGATCGGCGCCCGCGCCTTCTACGTCGAGCACGTCGTCGGCGACCTGGAGATCCCCGTGGTGCTCAACGGCTCGAAGATGCACGGCGAGGTCGACGACACCAACCTGACCCCCGATGATCTGGATCCGGCCGAGCTGGACCCGCCGGATCTCGGTCCCGGCCGGCTGCGCCGGATGGCCGACGAACTCCTCGACGACCGGGAACTCGAGAGCGGGGAGTTCGGGAGCGGGGAGCTCGTCGACGGCCCGGCCGTCCCACGGGCCACCGGCCTCACGGGCGGGTTCGGTTACCCACCCGTGGAGCCCAGCCCCAGCTCCACCGGCTGACGATCCCCGGGCGGCGCGCCGAGGGCGCGGTACCTGAGGACCTCGACGCGCCGGCAGAGCGGCCCCGTCAGCGTTGGAAGGTCACCCGCAGCACGGCCCGGGCGAGGGTGTGGAAGGTGAGGTTGAAGCCGACGACGGCCGGTGAGACCTCGTCGTTGATCTCTAGTTTCGGCACGTCGACCGCGTGGACGGTGAAGATGTACCGGTGCGGTACGTCGCCCTGCGGCGGCGCAGCCCCGCCATACGCCTTGGAGCCCCAGTCGCTGCGCACGTGATACGCGCCGACGGGCAGGCCGGTGAAGTCGCCGCTGCCCGCGCCGCGGGGAAGCTCGGTCACCGCCGCGGGGATACCCACCAGGACCCAGTGCCAGAACCCGCTGCCGGTGGGCGCGTCCGGGTCGTAGCAGGTGACGACGAAACTCCTGGTCTCGGCGGGCTGACCGGACCAGGCCAGCTGTGGGGAGATGTCGGCACCCCCGGCGCTGGTGTGCACCTGATCGGACGGAACGACTCCACCATCAACGAGGTCCGTACTGGTCACGGTGAACAGCGGTTTGGCGGGCAGCACGTCGAACGGGTCGGGGGGTGTACCGCGGTCGAGCAGGGACATCTACCATTCCTTCCGTTACGCCATTCGATGACATTCCCGAGACGGAACCGTCACCTGCCGGCTCTACGCTTCTCCGCGATGAAACCTCACCCGGAGGTGCGCCGGGCCGTCGGCATGCGGTTCCAGACAACCTGGTGAGGTCCCGGTGAGACTGGTCACCGCCATCCTGCGTCCACATCGCATCGATGACGTACGCACCGCCCTTGAGACCTTCGGTATTCAGGGTATGACGGTCAGCCAGGTGACCGGATTCGGCATCGAACTGTGGCGTACCCAGACATATCGCGGGCAGACCTTCCACGATGAGTCGGTGAGCGCCGTGCGGGTCGAGTGCGTCGTCGCGGACTCCGACGTCGAGGACGTCATCGAGGTGATCCGGAGATCGGGCGGATCGGCGGCCAGCGGAGCCGGCAAGATCTGGGTTCTTCCTGTTGACGCCCTCGCCCGCGTCCGAACGGGGGAACGCGGACCGGACGCCCTGTGAGTGCGGACGCCCTGTGAGTGCGGACGCCTTGTGAGTCCGGCGGCGCCCCGGCTGCACCGAGGGCGACCTGGCTGCGGCGACCCGACTGCGGCGACGGTGACCAGCAGACTGCACCGACCGTGACCAGCTCGGTTGCCGCGATCTCTCAATGGCCCCCAAGGCCACAACACCACCCACCAATAGTGAGACGATCGTCATACAAACGATGCTTTCGGTGTGCGACCAGCGACTGTTCCCACCTTTGGGTGACGAGGAGAGGCGACAATGACCCGTTGACCCGATACGGTTGACGGGTCCCGGCGGGCGTCCCGCCGACTCCCCCCGTATCGGTGCGGAGCCCGCCGGGACCCGTCCTCGCGACTTGGCCGCATCACAGGTAACCGTCGCGCGACCGCGATGACCACCGGGGTATCCCAATCAGCCCCGGTCGTCTTGATCATCCCCGGTCAGTCCTGATCAGTCTCGCTCAGTCTCGGTCTCAGTCCCGGGGTCTGACGTTGATGAGCGGCCGAGTGACGCCCGCCGCCGCGGCGTGGCCGTACCGCGAAGGTCGCAGCCTCGTCGGCGACCGGGGCACTCCTGCCGAATTCAGCGGAGCCTTCCCGCACGGCACCGTTCCTGGCCCGCTTCCTACGGCGGGCCCGGAGGAATTCGAAAGCGATGGGAAGCACCGAGACGGCGACAATTAGAATCAACATCGGCTCAATGTTATTCCGTACAAAATCTATCTTACCGAGGTAGAAACCCAGAACCGTGAGGCCGCAACCCCAGACCACCCCGCCCACAATGTTGTAGGTGATGAAGATGCGGTAGTTCATCCGGCTCACGCCGGCGATGACCGGAGTGAAGGTGCGGACCACGGGAACAAACCGCGCCAGGATGATGGACCGCGGCCCGTACTTCTCGAAGAACTCGTGCGCCTGCTCGACGTACTCCTGTTTGAACAGCCGCGAGTCGGGTCGTCGGAACAACGCCGGACCGGCTCTTCGACCGATCAGGTAGCCGACTTGGTCGCCAGCCACCGCGGCGAGCCCGATCAGGACAGCCGCCACCGGCAGCGGGGTGGAAAGCTCGTCGCGGGCGATCAGCATACCCACGGTGAACAGCACGGAGTCACCCGGGAGGAAGAACCCGACCAGTAGGCCGGACTCCACGAAGACGATCAACAGAACGACAGCCAGGCCCGCTTTGGCCAGGCTGTCCGCGCTGAGGACGCCAGGGCCGAGAGCGAGGGTGTTCGACGCGAATGCATTCACTATCGCGGGCCTCCGACAGGCTTCGACGACGGGTTGGACACGTCCGTGAGACCGCGGCAACCATCGAGGGACCGCCACCGCACCCGCCTGAGGACACCGTAAGGGTATCGAGCGCTCTCCCGTCTCCCATCGGGCACCCGCAAGAGTGGCTCCACGGCGTCCCGGGCACGTCCCGGGCACGTCCCGGCAGGTTGCGGCATGTCCGGTTACACCCGGTACGTCCCTCATGGGTGCCCGATCATAGGTGCCCGAATCGTCCAGCGAAGCGATCCACCGCCAGTCAAGATCCGGCCGGCCCATGCGGACCGCCGACGCGATGGCCGGATGTGCCTCATTAGGCTTAATTCGTGCATTATCGGCGGCCAAGCTTGGATCAGCAGCCTGTTGTCCCGAATGATCCGAGTGGCCCGCCGGCCTGGCCGGATGCGTTAACATCACGGCCCCCACGCTCCCGGCCGACGCAGTCAGCGCAGTCAGGGAGGCCGACACGACCGGCTGCGGGGGCCACCCCTGCCGGGGCGCACCGATGCCCCTCCCGTCCGGTCCGTACCCCGCTGCTCGCGGTCCGGCTCCTGCTCGGATTGCTGCTCGGGCTGCTGCCCCTCGCGGCCTGCGGAAAGCGGGCTGGCGGCGACGGATCATCCCCCGCGATCAGTGCCGGCGGACCCGATGAGCGAGGTGCATCGTTACCACCGGGAACCCGCGGGGAAATTCTGTCCAGTCAGGTGGTCGCGCCGGCCCCGACCGGTATCCGGGCGTGGCGGGTGATGTACCGATCCCACGCGACGCCGGGCGTCGACATTCCGGTGTCCGGGATAATCCTGGCTCCGGAGGAGAACGTTCCGGTTCCGCCGGGCGGCCGAAAAATCGTCGCGTTCGGGCATGGCACCACGGGCCTCAAGGATTCCTGTGCACCGTCGGCGGCACGACCCGCGCTGATCGCCGCCGCCTCGACTTTTCCGCTCGTCCGGGCCGGTTATGTCGTGGCCCTCACAGACTATCCGGGACTGGGGAGTCCCGGCGAACACGCGATCTACGTTGCCGAGCCGGAGGGCAGGGCCGTGCTTGACGCGGCACGCGCCGCCGCCGCCCTCAAGGCGACCGGTGCCGGTCGCGACATCGTCCTCTGGGGCTATTCGCAGGGCGGCCAGGCGGTGTTAACCGCCGGAGCGCTTGCCGCCGCCTACGCACCCGAGCTACGGATCCGGGGAGTCGTCGCAACCGCCCCCCTGGCCGACCTGCCGGCCTCCCTCGCCACCTTGCAGCACAATACCGACGGGGTCGCCTATGTCCTGCTGGCGATAATCGGGCTGTCCGTCGAGGACCGGACGATCAACCTGGACCGGGTGCTCACCCCGACCGGCCGGCGACTGCTGTCGATCGCCCGCGACCGTTGCGCCACCGACCTCACCAGGGCGAGCATCGGTACGTCCATCGACACCGCCTTTACCGTCAATCCTCTGGATCATCATCCCTTCGCAGCCGGATTCGCCCGGCAGCGAGAGGTGGCCCTGCGGAAGATGGCTCCGACCCTCGTTCTCCAGGGTGACCTCGACCTGGTGATCCGACGCACGGTGACCGACGGCGTGGTCACCGGGCTGTGCCGGAAGGGCACGACCGTGGACTACCGGCGTTACCCCGGCGCGGACCACGGCACCGTCCTCGGCGCATCGATGGCCGACCTCACCGCCTGGGTCGCGCAGCGCTTCGCCCCGTACCCGCCACCGGTCACCGACATCTGCGAGATGCGCGCAGCCCGGTTCGGATAACCCGTCCCCAGCTCACGGCTGTCCCCGGCTCACGGTAGGGCCTGTGGACAACCGTGCGCCCGAGCGCACCCTGCCCATCGGTGGTTTGTTGTGATCGTTTGATCATGTATGGGCGGCCGGGGAATTGTCTGGCTGTGTCGGGTAGGGAAGGAGTGGTTCGGCCGCGAAGGTGATCGTGATGACAGAGCGGCTGCCGTGCCCGCCGGCTCCGGCGCCGGTGGAGGCGTACGCGTCCCGGTTCGATGGCCTGTTCGCCTCCCGGGCGCAGCGGCGAGCGTTCCGGGACTACCTGGTCGGTCTGCTGCTGCCGCGGGACCGGAACAAGACGCTGACCTGTCTGGCCGGGGCGGAGCCGGTGGTCGGCGCGCAGCACCGGGAGGTCCAGCGGCTGCAGTGGTTTCTGTCCGAGTCTCCGTGGGACCACGAGAAAATCAACACTCGGCGGGTTGAGCTGCTCATGGCGGCGCCGGCCACCCGGCCTCATCCCGGCGGGGTACTGATCCTGGACGACTCCGGGGACCGCAAGAGCGGGCACGCTACCGCGGGCGTGTCCCGTCAGTACATCGGTTCCCGAGGCGGCGTGGACACCGGGATCGTCGCGGTGTCCACGGCCTGGGCGGACAACCGGGTGTACCACCCGCCGCACACCCGGCTCTACCTGCCGGCACCCTGCCTGCCCGGCGGGCGCACGGATCCGTCGTTTCGGACCAAGGGGCAGCTCGCCGCCGGTCTGGTCGGCGATGCCCGCACCGCCGGGATCCCGTTCCGCGCGGTGGTCGCCGACTGCTTTTACGGTCCGTCCGAGAGCCCCGGCCTGGTCGCCGAGCTGCGCGAGAGGCCGGGGTGCCGTTCGTGCTGGCCCTCAAACCGAACCAGGAACTGTCCCGCCCCGACGAGGACACCGGCCTGCGTACCCCGGCACAGGCCGCCCGAGAACGGGTCTGGACCAGCCCTGAGCGGCCCGGCCAGTGGACACCGGTGAGCCGCTCCTACCGGGACGGGCACACCGAGACCTGGTGGGCCACCGACTGCCGGGCCGGCCCAGACCGGATCGGCGGGCTACTGCGGCTGGGTCGAACAGGACTACAAGCAGGTCAAGCACGAACTGGGCTGGGCCGACTTCCAGATCCGCTCCGCCACCGCGATCGCCCGCCGCTGGACCCTGGTGAACTGCGCGTTCAGCCTGTGCTGGCACGACACCCCCACCGAGCCACCCACACCCAGCCCAGCCCGCAACCGGTCCGCAGCGGCACACCGCCGTCCTGGCCGGTCAACCTCCGACAGGTCCGCGCCTGCCTGACCCCGCTGTGCCTCCTGCTACCCCTCTGGCAGGCCTGGACCACCGCCCCGATGCCCCACCCACTCCGCGAACTGACCGCCACGCTCGCCACCGGACACCGGCTCCGCCTCTACCTACCCCCATAGATCACGGATCACGAACTGCCGATCACAACAAACCACCGCCATCCATGGGGACCACCAGTTGACATCCTCCCCCGCGTGAACGCGAGGGATTCCCGGCGGCGGTCATACCGCGTCCCGGGTGGTTGACGCTTCGCAGCCCGACGTAACCGCCGTGGCTCCACGTCCGTTCACGACACGGGCTGTACGCCCGGGACTTGCGTCCTGTCCTGCCGCGAGAATGTTCAATGCCGCGTTCGTGTCCGCGTTCCCCTGCCAACCGCACGAGGTGCAGGCGAACAGCGCCTGCGACCGGCGGGACACTGGATCGAAGAACCCGCAGGCATGGCAACGCTGCGAGGTGCGCGGCGCCGGGACTTTCACCAGCTCCCCGCCTTCACGGGCGGTCTTGTAAGCAAGATGCTCGCCGAGCCTGCTCCAGGCTGCCGCGAGGATCGCCCGGTTCAGCCCGGCTTTCTGCCGGACGTTCTTCCCGGGCGCCTCCATCGTGCCCCGCGCCGACCGGGTCATGTTT
>NZ_CDXDOR010000051.1:0-12285 GCF_978021225.1 Frankia sp. CeTa3Moorea
TTGGTTTTACAGTCCCCCTGACCGGTCTCATCTCGACGTCGTCGGTGCGGACTTCGCGGATGCAACAGACCCCGACGCCGAGCTGGAATCACTCAGGGCGGACCTGGCAGCCCGGCCAGCCCGGTACGGCTGGCCGCGGGGCAGAGCCGGTTCTGCAAGGTCAGCTGGGTGGACGTCGGAGGAGGAGTGCGAAGCCGAGGGTGGCGATCCATACTCCCCAGAGTGTGGAGCCGAGGAAGCCCGCCGGTTCCCATGCGGGGACCTCGGGGATCGCGGTTGCCAGGATGTCGCTCTGGTTGAGCAGGTAGATGGCGCTTGCGACCAGGCCCAGCCTGCCCACAGCGGCGGGAAGCGGACGGCGGCAGAGGATGATCACGGAGATCGTCGTCGACCAGGCGATGGCGAGCGTCTGGCCGAGGTGCTCGCCGAGCAGGGAGCCGCCGAGCTGGTGTTGTGCGAGCCAGGCGGCGTCGACGGCCGCTCGGGTCGTCGTGTCGCTGGCCATGTACTGCCGTGCCAGCGGCGGCACGACGAAGACCCAGCGCAGGAATCCGGCGAGCGCGAGCACGATCGCGGCGGAGCCGACCCAGGTCGCGGCGCGCAGGACGGGATCGTCCCGGCGACCGAGGGCCGTGGGCAGCAGCAGTGTCGGCGGTAGCAGCTAGAGCGTAGGTCCAGCCGGTCGCGAACCAGGTCCAGACCAGGCCGGTGCCGCCTCGGTGGAAGGACGCGAAGGACGACGTCCGCCATCCCGGCGCGGTCAGCCTGCTGCTCGGTGGCCCGATGGACGGCCCCAACGCGCTCGCGCTCAACGAGCGGCTGCTCGCGGCACTGGCCGACGGCGGGGTGCCGGCGGCGAACGCGGCCCGGTCCGCATATCTGCTGATCGTGTATGTGCTGGGCGCCATCGCGTTGGAGGCCGCCGAGCCGCACGAGCCGGGAACCACCGAGTCAGAGCGGATCGCCGCCCGCCGTGACGCGTTCGCGGCCGTGCCCGCCGAGCACTACCCACGTACCGCCAGCCAGATTGACGTGCTGGCCGGCTACGTCACCACTGAGCAGTTCAGCTGGGGCCTCGACCGCGTTCTTGACGGCATCGAACGCCTCATTGAGCTTGACCCCTGACCCCTGACCCCTGAGCACGGGCACCTCGTCTGAGGTGGCCCCGGCTGCCAGGGAGAATGTCCCGCAGGCCCGCCCCTCACCCGCCCGAGTAGCAGACTCCGCTCCCGACCTGGTCGATTCTGCCGGCGTCCCCCAATCCCGGGCGTGCCGGCGGGTCCGGGTAGCGGCGGTGGCGGGGTGCTCGTCGCTGGCACTGTCGAACTCGATGGCCCTCATGCGGGCAGTGAACGGCCAACGAATCAGTCGGAAAGAGCGTCAGAATGAAGGCGGATAAAACCGCTGTTCGGCGCTGCTCGATCGCTATCTTGAATGAATCGATAGCGCCGGGTAATGAGTGTTGACGACCTTCGTGGCGTGGGCCACAGTACCGGGTGAAAGTGGTGTTCGGCAGGTTGACCTGCTCGTGGCGACGAGAGGAAGCCGTTTCGAATTCCAATAGTCTGGGCCAGGTCGGCTTTCCGCGCAGCCTCGCCGTGGGGCCAGACCTCCGGTCAGGAAAGTCGACCCAGCGTTACGAGAGGCTCGATATGCACAACCCGGAAGGGCGTGGCACCTCGCCAGGTCTGGTGGTGCCGACGAGCGCGCGCCGCCTCGGGTCGGGAGCCGTGCGGTCGGGTGGAGACGTGGAAAGGCTTCCGCTGTCGGCGGTGCAGCACGCAATGCTGTTGCACAGTGTCAGCGCTCCAGGCGAGGGATTCTACGTTCTGCAGAAGTTGTTCACGTTGCGGGAGCAGCTGAATCTGGCGGTGTTCGAGCAGGCACTGCGGGACCTGTTCGACTGGCATCCCATGCTGCGGACCAGGCTTCTGCTGGACCATCCGGACGGTCCGAGCCAGGTGGTCAGCAGCGAGGTCGAGGTGTCCCTGTCCGCGCCGGACTGGAGGCAGTTGGACAGCACAGCTCGGCAACGGAGCCTGCGCGAATACCTCGACGATGACAAGCGCCGGTCCTTCGATTTCACGGCCGGGCCCCCGATGCGGTTCGCGGTCTTCCGTATGGGTGATCATGAATACGAGTTCGTCTGGACGACCCATCATGCGCTGATGGACGGACGCTCCCTTTTCATGGTGAGCGCGGAACTCTTCGAACGGTACGATCACCTGCTCGTCGGGCGCCGGGCCGAGCGTCCCCGCCCGCGCCCGTACCGGGACTACGTCGACTGGCTGGCCGCGCAGGACCTCGTCGCAGCCGAGTCGTTCTGGCGTGCCGATCTGGCTGGTGTTACGGAGCCCACGCCATTCGTCGTCGACGTGGTCCGCGCCCCCGGACCCGGTGAGAACGTCCTGACGGCCGTGGAGACCGAGATTTCGGAAGAGGTGACCAGGGCACTGGAACTCCTGGCCCGTGAGCAACAGGTAACCGCTAATAACGTTGTGCAGGCGGCGTGGACGGTCCTCCTGCAACAGCTCAGCGGCCGCCATGACGTAGTGTTCGGTACAACCCGGGCATGCCGCGGATTCCTGGACGGCGCCCAGGGCATGCTTGGTCTGTTTCTTAATACGCTGCCATTCCGTGTCGTCGCCCCGAGCGCGATGACCGTGGTCGAGCTGCTGAAGCGGCTGCGACGGCATCAGCTGGCGCTGCGAGATTTCGAGCACACCTCGCCGACCCTGATCCACACCTGGAGTGATATTCCGGCCTCGCTCCCGATGTTCGAAAGCCTGCTCATCTTTGAGAACTACCTGCCTGGTACCCGGCTGCGGTCGCTGGGGGGTGCCTGGCGGCACCGGGAATTCCGTTTGGAGGAGCAGACGAATTACCCGCTCACTCTCTATGCGAACCACGACCACCGCCTCATCCTCAGAGTCGGTTATGACCGCCGCCGTTTCACCGATAAGACGGTAGAACGGATGGGATCCCAGGTGCGGCGGTTGTTGGAGGCGATGGTGGCCGCCCCGGAGGTCCCCCTCGGTGCGCTTCCGGAACTTGCGCTGGAGGAGCTGGCCGGCCGGCGGGCGAAGGGAACGGTCCTACCAGTCGGACCAGTCGGACCGGTCGGACCGGTCGGACCAGTCGGACCGGTCGGACCGGGGGAGCCGGGGGAACCGGCCGGAGTCGTCGAGCACGAGACCGGCTGGGTACGGCGCCTGATGTCCGTCGAGCCGCTCGACCTCCCGCGCCGTAATCCGGTCCCGGATCCGCCGCACCGGTACCGGGACATCCGATTCCCCGTCCCCGCTGATCTCGCCGGCGTGGAGGAGAAGGCGGTCGCACGGGATGGTGACGGCCGGGGGCACGGCAGGTCCGAATGGTTGCTCACGGTGCTGCTGGCCTTCCTGGTCCGATTCAGCGGTGCGGACGGTCCGGACGTCGACCTGTCGTGGGAAGCCGAATCCGACGCCTCGGGCGGGGATGGCACACCGCTTGCCCGCCATCGGCCGTTCCGGGTGCCCTCGCTCAACGAGAACCGGGGCTTCCTGGAGTTCCGCCGCGAGATGGCCCGGCAGCTCCACCTGTTCGGCGAGCGCAGCGGCTATCCCCGCGACCTAGGGGTTCGTCACGCGGAGCTACGTGCGTGCGCGCCATGGGTCGAGCGCGGCATGCCGGTCGCCGTCGAGCTGGTTGACAATCTCAATGTCGCTGCCGAGCCGCGGTCCGCGACCGTGCTGTTCGCGCAGATCCCGCGAGACGGTGAGGGATGTCGCTGGCTCATTGCCGAGAATGTCCTGCAAACTGGTGCGGCCGACACGATGCGCTCCATGTTTGTCGCGTTCCTCGAGGCCCTGACGGGCTCCGCGACGGCCGATCTGACCAAGCTCCCGCTATTGTCGCCCGAGGACACGCAACGTGTGCTTGTCACCTGGAACGACACGGACGCCGACTACCCGTGCGACCTGTGCGCGCATCAGCTGTTCATACGGCAGGCACGTCGCCGTCCCGAGGCACCCGCCGTCGTCTACTCTGATCGCAGTCTCTCGTACGGCGAACTTGATCGACGGTCGACGCGCCTCGCCGCGTTCCTCGGTCGCCACGGCATCGGTCCCGGCAGCCTTGTCGGCATCTACCTCGAGCGGTCGGAGGAAATTGTTGTCGCTGTACTCGGCGTGATGAAATCCGGAGCGGCCTTTGTGCCGTTGGATCCGGTGTATCCACCCGACCGCATCACTCAGATGCTCACCAGTTCGGGGTCGGCACTGCTGCTCACCCGGACGAGTTTGGAGCCCGATGTCCGGGGCTGCCCGGCGACCGTCGTCACGCTCGATCAGTACTGGGATGTGATCGCGACAGCCGGGGGCGGTCCGGGCGAGGAATCTGACGAGGAAAACTATGACCGAGGGTCATCGGAGGGCCGTGCTTATGTAATCTACACGTCGGGGTCGACCGGCCGGCCCAAGGGGGTGGATGTCGGCCACCGGGCCCTGACGAACCTTCTGTGCTCGATGGCGCGGACTCCAGGCTTTACCGAGCATGACCGCCTTCTGGCGGTGACCACGGTCTGCTTTGACATCGCTTACCTCGAGCTTCTCCTGCCGCTGGTGACAGGCGGGCAGGTCGAGGTGGTACCCGCCGCTGTCGCCAGTGACGGGTTCGAACTGCGGAGACGGATCGAGCGGAGTCGCCCGACGGTGATGCAGGCGACCCCGGCGACCTGGCGGATGCTGATCGCCGCGTCTTGGGAGGGTGACCGTGGCCTGACGGCCCTGTGCGGAGGCGAACAGCTGCCTCGCGACCTCGCTGACGGCCTTCTCGCGCGGGTTGCGAAGGTGTGGAACCTTTACGGCCCGACCGAGACGACGATCTGGTCCTCGGTCGACCGCGTGGAGCCGGGCCGGCAGGTCACGATCGGGCGGCCGATCGCCAATACCCGGTTTTACGTCCTCGACAGATGGCTTCAGCCGGTGCCGCCCGGGGTACCCGGCGAGCTGTACATCGGTGGGGACGGGGTGGCCGCGGGCTATCTCGGCGAGCCGGAGCTCACCCGGGAAAGGTTCGTCCGAGACCCGTTCGGACCGGACGAGCCCGCCGTCATGTACCGGACCGGTGACATCGTGCGCCACTTGCCCGACGGCCGGGTTGACTACCTCCACAGGGTCGACAACCAGGTCAAGCTGCACGGATATCGCATCGAATCCGGTGAGATCGAAGAAGCTCTGCGCCGGCATGACGGCATCGCTGAGGCGGTGGTCTGCCTACGCGACATCGCCCCCGGAAACCGCCAGCTGGTAGCCTACCTCGTCCCGGCCGAATCCGGCGTCGGTGCGCGGCCGGAGGAACTCCGGCGGTACCTACGTACCCGGCTGCCTCCCTACATGCTCCCGGCTGCGTTCGTGACCATGACGCGTCTGCCGCTGACAGCCAACGGCAAGATCGATCGTCGGTCCCTACCAGGGCCGCCCGAGGTCCTCCCGCCCGCAGGCGGAGACCGGGTCCTGCCCCGTGGCGAGCTCGAGGCGGCAGTCGCCAGCATCTGGCGGGGTGTCCTGGGGGTGCCGGAGGTCGGAATCGACGAGAACTTCTTCGACGCCGGCGGTAACTCGTTGCTGCTCATGCAGGTTCTGATCCGGCTGCAGGCGGAGCTGTCCGAGTCGCTTACGCGGGTCGACATGTTCGCCTATCCGACTGTCCGGGGACTGGCGGCATACTTGTCCTCCTCTGCGCCACGCCGGTCCGGTGACGCCGGAGCCGGCCCGTCACACACTCCCGGACGAGCTGGGGCACCCGAAGAATCCGGGGGGCGTTCCCGGTCAGCACTCGCGGGCCTCAGGCACAGACGTGGTGATCTCAGGTCCCGCCAGCCACCCGGCGCATGAGGCACCTGGCGTGTGAGGTGCCTGGCGGGTGAGCTACCTGGCGCATGAGGCGGCCCCGGCGGTGACGCGTTCGAGAACTCGGCTGGGAAGGTGAGGAATGGTCCGCTGCAAGATCTGTTCACTGAACGCTGGTCATCCGGGTATATCACTTGACAATGACGGTGTGTGCAACCTGTGTAGCCTCGACGTCGCAGTCGAGATGTTCGAGAACTTCACCTACGTGTCCAGAATCTACGAGGAGTTCGTGAACAGCGGGCCGAACGAGCGTGGTCCCTACGACTGCCTGCTGATGTACAGCGGTGGCAAGGACAGCACGTACATGCTGGACAAGTTCGTGAACGAGTACCATAAAAGAGTCGTCTCCTACACCTTCGAAATTCCCTTCGAGAGCAGCCATGCCGCAGCGAACATGCGGCTTGCCCAGGAGAGGATCCCGGCCACCTTCGTCACCGACCGGTCCGACAAGATAAAGGACATGATGAGGGAGGTGTTCAACCGGCCGGTCCCGGCGAAGCCGGGCAAGTACCTGGACGAGAAACTCCCCTGTGTCTCGTGCCGGTCGTTCTTTGTCATCCGGGCAATTCTGTACGCGTGGCGGGACAACATCCCCTACATCATCCTGTGCGCGGACCCGCAACAGACACTCACGATGGAGTCGAACGTCCGGAAGATCGTGAAGAACTTCTACCAGACCTTCGGCCGGGACCGGACCGGCGAGTTCTTCTCGGGCGGGCTGGAGGAACTACTGTTCGCCGATGAGCGTGAGCTGCCGAAGATCGTCTTTCCCTTCGTCGCCCTACGCGACGAATACGACCCCGACCGGATCGTCGCGGAGCTGAAGGCGAAAGGCATTTACGCCTCCTCTCCGTTCGAGACCCACTGCACGCTTTTTCCGCTACTCAACTACTACTCGTTCAGGAACTGGGACTGTATGTTCTACAAGCTGAACGCGTCGAGTTATGTGCGGGCGGTCAACCGAAACAAGGACTACGACCGGTCTACCTACAGCGTCAAGTTCCCCCGATCGGTCGATGTGGCCGAGGTCGAGGACCGACTCAGGGCGATCGTGTTCGAGATCGCGGCGGGGGAGGGGGACCCCGGCGCGCACGAGGAGGCCATCGTCGAGGTATTCAAGCAGCTCGACGCCGGCGATGACGCCGCCCGGTATGTCGCCCGCAGTTTCCTCGAGCTGCGTACCGTGGCCGCGGACCTGGGCATCCGACTCGACTGAGAGTCCGCACTGGAGGGGGAGGCGATGGAACGAGCAGACGACGTCCGGGATTCCGACATTGCGATTATCGGGATGGCGTGCCGTTTTCCCGGGGCCGATACCGTCGAGGAGTTCTGGCAGAATCTGTGTGACGGGCGCGAGAGCACCACTTTCTTCACCGAGGCCGAACTACTGGCAGCCGGCGTCGGCCCCGCGCTCGTGGCGGACCCGCGCTATGTGCGGGCCGGGCAGATACTGGCCGGCATCGAGATGTTCGACGCCGAGATCTTCGGGATCACGAGTGAGGAGGCGGAGCTCCTGGACCCGCAGCAACGGCACTTCCTCGAATGCGCGCTCACGGCGCTTGAGAACGCCGGTTACAACCCGGACACCTGCCCCGGCCCGATCGGTGTCTATGCCGGCGCCGGGCTGAACACCTACCTTCTACGCAACCTCGCCAGCCGTTTCCGTCACGGGTCGACGCTGGAACGTTACCGGCTGATGCTAGGCAACGACAAGGACTTCCTGGCGACGCGCGTGGCCTACAAGCTGAACCTGCGGGGCCCGGCGGTGAACGTGAACACCGCCTGTTCCACTTCGCTGGTGGCCGTCAACCTGGCCTGCCTGAGCCTGCTGGGCGGAGAGTGCGATCTTGCGTTGGCCGGAGCGGCTCATATCAAGGTGCCACAGGCCGAGGGCTACCTTTTCCAGGAGGGGATGATCCTGTCGCCGGACGGCCGGTGCCGGGCTTTCGACGCCCGAGCGCAGGGCACGGTCCTCGGCAGTGGTGTCGGCATCGTGGTCCTGAAGCGGTTGGCCGACGCGCTCGCCGACGGCGACTGGATTCACGCGGTCATCAAGGGAAGCGCGGTCAACAACGACGGCGGCGCGAAGACCGGCTACACGGCTCCCAGCGTGCAGGGCCAGGCCGCCGTGATCGCCGAGGCCCAGGCTCTTGCCGGTTGCGCCGCCGAGACGATCACCTATGTCGAGGCCCACGGTACCGGCACCCCGCTCGGCGACCCGGTCGAGCTCGCCGCCCTCACCGACGTGTTCATGCGGCAGGACGTGTTCATGCGGCAGACAGGGGCGGGCGACCGGTGCGCCATCGGTTCGGTCAAGACGAACATCGGCCACTTGGACGCGGCGTCGGGGATCGCCGGACTGATCAAAACCTCGCTGATGCTGCGACACCGGCGCATCGTGCCGAGCCTGCACTTCGAAAAACCCAACCCCGACATCGACTTTGACGCCAGCCCCTTCCGCGTCGCCACGGAGTCCCAAGAGTGGCCGGCATCGGGCACGGCCCCGCGACGTGCCGGCGTGAGCTCATTCGGCATTGGCGGCACGAACGCCCATGTGATTCTTGAGGAGGCGCCGCCCCGCGAACGCGAGCCCGGGGTGCCGCCCTCGGACGGCTGGCAGCTGCTGATGATCTCTGCCGGCTCGGTCGCGGCGCTCGAGGAGGCAACGGAGAATCTGGCGCGTCATCTGCGCGTGCACCGCGAGACGCTCGACCTCGCCGACGTGGCGTACACGCTCGCGGTGGGACGCCGAGCACGTGCGTACCGACGGGCGCTGGTGTGCCAGGACGTCCACGACGCCGCACTGACGCTCGCGCTCGGCGAGCCCGACCGCGTGTCCACCGGACAGGTTGCCGACGGCGAGGCCGACGTGCTCTTCGTTTTCGCGCACCGTCTCAGGGAGAACGGCGACGATACCCGTCTCGCCGGCCTGTACCGCGACGCCGCCGTGTTCCGCGACGCGGTCGACCGGTGCGCGGTGGCCCTCGAGACTCTCGGGGTGAGGCCGCGGACACCCGACCCGGCGTCGCTGTTGTGTGCGCGGCATGGCGACGCCGTCGCAGCCTTCGTCGGGCAGTACGCTCTCGCCGAGCTCTGGACGGCGTGTGGTGTGCGTCCGAGCGCGCTGGTGGGGTTCGGCGCGGGCGACCTGGTCGCCGCCTGCCTCGCCGGGATCTTCCCCCTCGAGTCCGCGCTCAGGCTGGCCTGGGCGCAGGCGCACGGCGAGCCGGCCGGTAGCCTCACGCCAGCGGCCCCCCGGTACCCCGTGTGGTCCGCGGCAGTCAACGGTTGGCTGGGCGTGGGTGTGCCGGTGCCGTCGGCGGGCTGGGCCGAGCCGCGTGACGAAACTCCCGACGCCGAGGAACGTCTGGCCCTCCTGCTCGACGGTCGGCGCGAGGCATCATCCGGGCGGAAGGCTGTGCCACTGGAGATGGACCCGCGCGGCACCCGTCCCGACGCCGACGCCCGGCACGTGTGGCTGGCGGCCGCGGGGCGCCTGTGGACAAGCGGCGTCAGCCTCGACTGGTCGGCGTTCCCTGCTGGCCAGGGACGTCGGCGCGTGCCTCTGCCGACCTACCCGTTCCAGCGCAGGCGCTACTGGGTCGAGGCGGAGGAACACGCGCTTCCGGCGACTGCGGGAAGAACCGATACCGGCTCCGCGCCGGCGGAGGAGACGCTGCGCGACCGGGTGGAGACGGCGCGGAGCGCCGAGAGACCCGCGCTCGTCATCGATTTCATCCAACATCAGGTTGCGGAAATGCTCGGACTGGACGATGCGGCACAGGTGGACCCGGATCAGAACCTCTTCACGCTGGGGCTGGACTCGCTGAATCTGATCGAGATCGCGGCACGGCTGGGTGCCGAGCTGGAGCAGGACGTCCGGGCCTCGGTCTTCGCCGATCATCCGACTATCCGCGCCTACGTGGAAAAGCTGGCGGCATCGCAGGACCTGCCCGGCACCGGCCCAGGCACCCTGGCGGGGTAGCCGGCGGTCCGTGGCGCGGATGCCTCCGGGACAGGCCGCCGGTGTCGTTCGACGTGTCGTGTCTCGGCATCCCGAGAGCCAACCCGCACCCGCAAGGGTGGCTCATCTACTGGGTGGGAAGGTCGAGGGTAACGGCTTGGGCGGGGCGACGATAGCCGGCTACGGGCGAGGCGGCCCTGGTGGAGGTTGCCGCGCATCCGGTGGACGCCGTTCTGCTCGACCTGATGTTGCCGGGCATGGATGGTTTGGAGGTGTGCCGTCGCCTGCGTACCTCAGGGGACCTGCCGGGCCTGGTGAGCCGGGCGCTGACCGTCGGCCCCCTGGAGATCCGTTGCGCGGAGGGGGTGGTCCTTCGGGACGGCCGCGACGCGCGCCTCACCTGCGGGTCAGCCGGGCAGCTGACGGGCATCTTCTGGCCATGCTGTCCGCGCGGCAACAAGGCATGTGGCGGTCCCGCGCGCGCCGGCTGTGGACCAGCTTCTGGACGATTCCGGCCCTGTGTACCGCCTTGGCGGTTGGTCTTGCCGTTTCGGTTCCCTGGCTGGATGAGCGGGGGCTGTCCGCCGCGCTGCCGTTCCTGTTCAGCGGCGGGCCGGACGGTGCACGATCCGTGTTGTCCGCGGTCGCCTCCTCCATGATCTCGTTTACCGCGCTGGTGTTCTCGATCACGATCGTGACGCTGCAGCTGACCAGTGGCCAGTTCTCGCCTCGGGTGCTGCGGACCTTCCTTCAGGATCGCCTCACCCAACTGGCACTGGGTGTCTTCGTTGCGACTTTCGTCTATGCGCTGGCGGTCCTGCGCTCGGTCCGCGGCGCGGACACGGCCCGGCCGTTTGTGCCGCGGACGGCTGTCACTCTGTCGGTTCTGCTGGTACTCATCAGCGTTGTGCTCTTCATCGCTTATATCCACCACGTGACCAATGCGGTCCGGGTGTCGCAGATCTTGGCCTCGATCGGCACGCAGACCCGCCGATGCATCGCTCGCCGCTTCGATGGCGTCGGCTCCGTATCCTCGGTACCTCTGCCGACGGCCGCGCCCAGCCCAAGATATAAGATCATAAGCGCCCCGCGGAACGGTATTATCGCCGTGGTGCGAGACCGACCGGTGGTTCGGGCTGCCTCGCAGGCTAATTGTCTGGTTGTGCTCGTGCCAAAGATCGGTGATTTCGTTGCTGCCGGGATGCCGCTGTTCACCGTGCACGATGGCCCCGCCGACGGCCTCCGCGGAGACCTCGACCGGCAGGCCGTGATTGACGCGGTGGATATCGAGATCGAGCGGAGCATGGAGCAGGACATTGCGTTCGGCTTCCGGCAGCTGGCCGATATCGCGGAACGCGCCCTGTCACCAGCCATGAACGACCATACGACCGCGGTGGCGGCGGTCGATCAGGTGCATGATCTGCTACGCCGGCTTGTCACGCGGCACCTGACGCCCCGGGCCCATACTGACCGGGACGGCCAGCCGCGGCTCGTGGTGCCGGAACCCGATCTCGAGGACTACCTGCGGATCGGCGTGGACGACATTAGCCGGTGGGCGCAGGACTCCCCACGGGTGCTCGCCCGGCTGCGCCTCATGCTGCGCGACGTGTACGAGCAGGCTCGGCCTGAGCACCGGGCGCGCATCGCTTGCCGCGTCACCAGCTTGGAGCGCCGCCTCGCCGCCAGGAAAGGCTGACCGGGACGGCTAGATGTCCCGTTGCATCCCCTCCCGTGACTGTCCAGACGTCACCTTCTCACCGCCGGTGAACGTCGCCGATGGGTGTGCTGATGGATGTGCTGATGGATGAGGTGAGAGATCGGGGATGCTTGGCGGTTGCCGCGGTCAGTGGTGGCGGTCCTCGTACTGCGCGGCTGTGGCGACGTCTCGGGGATAGGTGCGTAGCGCCCGGAGACCGACGAGGCCGGCGGCCACCATGGGAGCCATCATGATCAGGAAGGTGAGTTGCAGGCCCCGGCCGTGCGGGCCGACGAGCATATCCGCCAGCGCACCGAACACCAGCGGTGCCATACCGTCAGCGCTCGTCCGCAGCACGCCACGGATCGCTTCCGCCCGTCCCCATAGCGGTGCCGGCATGATGTCCAGGCGAGCCGCATCCAGCGGCGGATTCGTTGCGCCAAGCGCGATGGCGGCCAGTGCGAACGGGGGAACCGCGACGGTGAGGGTCGAGCTGAGGATGGCCGGCAGCAGCACGGCGGCGGCGCCGATGGCGACCAGCAGGGTGGCCGCGGTGCCCTGGCCGAGCCCGAAGCGTTCGTGCAGGTAGCTGGTGGCGAAGGTGTGCAAGCCGGTAAAGAAGTAGTAGCCGAGCGCCGACGAGATAATCAGAACGATGTTGGTGGGCACGTGCAGCACGTACCGCACCGCCTGGCCGAGCGACAGGCACGCGGGATCCCGCGGCGGGAGACGTC
>NZ_CDXDOR010000051.1:12310-13479 GCF_978021225.1 Frankia sp. CeTa3Moorea
GTTCCACGTCGCGGGCACGGACGGCGGCCGCGGCCTCGCGCAGCCGGCCCGCATTGGCTGGTCCCCGTGGTTGTGCGCCGCCGGCATCGTGGTCAACGGACCCGGCGGGCTCCGCGGTGGCTGTGGTGGCTGTGGTGGCTGTGGTGAACGAGGCTGCGGGGAACATGGCCTGCCCTCCCCGCGCCGGCTCGGGCAGGCGCCGGACCTGCCAGGCAAGCGCGAATGCCGGTACCGCCAGCACCCACAGCGCCCACCGCCAGGACAGGGCGGCCGCCACGTTGCCGACCAGGAACAGGCCGGCGCCGGCACCGGCGAATTCCCCGACGAGGATCTTTCCGTAGATCGTTCCCAGCCCGGCGACGGGAAAGTAGTCGCCGACCAGGGAAGCGATCACGGGGCCGGCGGCGGCGGTGACGACGCCCAGAGCGACCCGGGCCACGATCAGCCAGCCGAACGACGTCACGGTTCCTGATGCGATCATCGCACAGCCCCACAGCGCGATGCTGACGGTGAGCAACCGCACCCGGCGGACCCGGTCGGCCAGGATCCCGGCGGGAATCGACAGGAGGGCACCGGTCACCGCGGTCACCATCCGCAACAGGCCGATATCGGTGTTCGCCAGTCCCCGGTGCTGTTTGAGCGTCGGCGCCAGCGCGCCCACCGCTCCGGTGTCGGTTGTGCTCAGCGCAACCACACAGGCGAGCGCCGCGGTCACCTGCCAGGGCTTGGCGGCGATCCGGTCTTGCCGCAGTCTCTCCAGCGCGCGCGGGGTCACCGCGGCCTCCGCCACCGTCCGGGAGGGAGAGCAACCCTGACGGGTGCGGCGGGTACCCGGACAGGCCGACTGGCGCTGCGACGGCGCCCAGCAGGCAGCGTCTGCATCCGGCCGGTGTGCCCGCCAGCCGGCCGCGCATTCCGCCGCCCTGATCGGCGGGCACCCGAACCGCGCCGTTGCGGCATCGGGGTGCCCCGTCAGCGCACGTCCGCACCGGAGCAGCGAGTTCCGTAAGGCAGCCGTCAGTTTGTTCGGGCGGCCCGAGTGGCATGCTCCTCAGTACAGCGTCCTTGAGTCCTTGAGAGCACAGCGTCGACGGATATCGGCATCTGACGGCATGCCATCGGCATCTGCTGACGCTGGCACGACTGCCGCACCGCCCGGTACCGGGCGG
>NZ_CDXDOR010000051.1:14024-32412 GCF_978021225.1 Frankia sp. CeTa3Moorea
GCCAGCGCCAGGGCCAGCGGCCGGGTAGACGGGGGCCGGGTGTGCGGAGGTCGGGTGTGCGGAGGTCGGGTGTGCGGAGGTCGGGTGTGCGGACGGCTGCCCGTGACCGCGGCGGGGCGGGGGCGCGAGCTCGTCCGGAGGGGCCGGGATACAGCCAGCCGCGGGAACGGCGCCGAATGCCCGCGGCCGATGCCTTCTTCCTCGAGGTGGAAGGCCCCCGCAGCCCGCAGCAGGTCGGGGGCGTCGCGGTTCTGAGACTCCTCCCCGGCAGCTCCTCGCCCACGCTCGCCGACATCCGCGCCCATGTCGCTCGGCGCCTGGCGGATATTCCCCCGATGTTGCGACGAGTCGTGTCGCCGGGGCCGTTGTCCGGCTACAGATGGGAACTGGCCCGGAGCATCGACCTGTCCTGGCATGTCCGCGAGGTGACCCTGCCGCCCGGCGCCGGCCGGCCCGGGCTCGAACGGTTCGTCTCGCAGGCCACGGCCGTCGCGCTGCGTCGGGACCGTCCCCTGTGGCGGATGTGGTTCGTGCGAGGTGTCGGGCCGGCGGAAGCCGCGGTCGTGGTCGTGTTGCACCACGCCATCGCTGATGGCGTTCGCGCGATCGCCCTGCTGGACCGTTTCCTGGACGGTCCGGAGGATCTGCGTGCTGTGGCACCGCCCGGAGCCGTGCGGCCGGATTCGCTGCCCGCCTCGCCCGCGCCCGCGCGATGGGCGGCCGTGACCACCGGCATGGTGCGGCTCGGGCTGGACGGAGCCGCGCCCCCCTTCCCCTGGTCTGGGCGATCGGGACCGGCTCGCCGGGTGCGGATGGTGCGGCTGCGACTGCCCGAGGTTCGGGCAGTCGCGCGGGCCGCGAACGCCCGCGTGACCGACGTCCTGCTCGCCATGGTGGCACAGGCCACGGCCCAGCTGTTGGCCGAGCAGGGCCAGCCGTGCGGTGCGGCGGTCCGTGCCATCACGCCGATCTCTCTGCGCACGACAGGCACCGCCATCGGCGACGACCTGGGTAACGCGACCACGGCGGTGCAGCTCGACCTGCCGCTCGACCCGATGCCAGTGTCCTGGCGGTTGCGGGCGATTACCGCCGGTGGCCGGCGGGCGCGGCGCCCGGGGCGGATCCTCGCGGCCGGCGCGGCCCTGCGGGTGATAGGTGCCCTGCCGGCGCCGCTGCGCGGACCCGCGGCTCGCAGCGTCTATCAGGGTCGGCAGATTGGAATGATCGTGTCGAACCTTCCAGGCGCGGCGGGCCCGCGGGAGTTCGTCGGCCTGCCACTGCTCGACACCTACCCGCTGGTCCCCCTCGCCGAAGGCGTGCCGCTTGCGGTGGGGGCACTCGGCTGGCGGGACGAGCTCTGCCTCTCGGTGACGACGGATCCCAGCCTTGTGCCGCCGACGGCGGACCTGGCCGGGCGGCTGTCCGCCGGGCTGGACCAGCTGCGTCGCGAGGTGAGCGCCCCGGCGCGCGCCCCTGGGACGGGGTCCGCCTCGGCCGGCTACCAGGGGCGCCCAATCTCGATCGAGTGGGCTGGCCGCGGCTGGCGTCGCCCGGGCAATGCCGGTGACCCGTAAGGAGGGCGTGTAGCCGGGAGCGGCCGTGGGTGGGGGCGGATGGTTGGCCGGTCGCCGGTGCGGGAATGGCCGAGGCGGTGGCCTGTCGAGTGCCTGACGGAGAGTGCCTGACGGAGAGTCGGTGCGGGACGCTCGCGGGAGAGGGGTGGGTAGGCGCGACTTCCCGATCGACCTGGGGATCAGGCCTGGCGCGGGAATGGGCGCGGGGTGGCCGATATGACCGCGGTCCGGCTTCCTGACCTGGTACGGCGGGTCCGGGCGATGCGTTCGGGTGGTGTGAGCGCGGCGGCGTTGGAGCGGGATCTGGCGGCGCGGGTGGATGGTGAGGTGCGGTTCGACGCCGGCACCCGGGGGGCGTATTCGACGGACGCGTCCAATTTCCGGCAGGTGCCGATCGGGGTGGTGGTGCCGAGGCCGGTGGAGGCGGGTGCCGAGGCGGTCGCGGTGTGCCGGGAGCATGACGCGCCGGTGCTGTCGAGGGGTGGGGGGACGAGCCTGGCGGGGGAGCCGACGAACGCGGCGGTGATGATTGACTGGTCGAAGTACTGCACCGGGCTGTTGTCGGTGGATCCGGATGGCCGGCGGTGCGTGGTGGAGCCGGGCATTGTACTGGACCATCTCAACGACCTGCTGTCGCCGCATGGGCTGCGGTTCGGGCCGGAGCCGGCCACGCACAGCCATTGCACCCTCGGCGGGATGATCGGGAACAACTCGTGCGGGTCGACGGCACAGCGGGCCGGCAAGATGGTGGACAACATCGCCCGCCTGGAGGTGCTGCTGTATGACGGGACCCGGATGTGGGTGGGGGAGACATCCGACGATGAGTATGTCGAGACCGTGCGTGCGGGAGGCCGTCGGGCGCAGGTGTACCGGCAGGTGCGGGAGCTGCGGGACCACTATCTGGCCGAGATCCGGCGGCGCTATCCGGAGGTGCCGCGGCGGGTGTCCGGCTACAACCTGGACAGCCTGCTGCCAGAAAAGCACTTCCATGTCGCGCGGGCCTTGGTCGGCAGCGAGTCGACGTTGGTCACGGTGCTGCGGGCCGAGCTGGAACTGGTGCCGGTGGTGCCGGCACAGTCGCTGGTCGTGCTCGGCTACCCGGACATCGCCGCGGCCGGGGACGCGGTACGGCGGGTGCTGCCGCACGACCCGATCGCGTTGGAGGGCCTGGACGACAGGCTGATCCACTTCGAGTGGGAGAAGCACCTGTACCCGGAGGCGTTGGCGCTGCTGCCCGAGGGATCGGCCGGCTGGCTGCTCGTGCAGTTCGGCGGCCAGACAACCGAGGAGGCCGACCGCAAGGCCCGGGCGATGCTGGACGACCTGTGCTCCTCGCCGCATCCGCCGGTGGCGTCGTTCTTCGACGACCCGGCCCGGGTTCGAGGACAGCGCGGTCAGCCCGGACCGGCTCGGCGACTACCTGCGCGACCTGCGCAAGCTGTACGGCGAGTTCGGGTTCTCCGAGGCGTCGCTCTACGGCCATTTCGGGCAGGGCTGCGTGCACAGCCGGATCCCGTTCGACCTGGTCACCGCCTCTGGGGTGGGTAGCTATCGGGAGTTCTTGGAACGGGCCGCGGACCTGGTCGCCTCCTATGGTGGGTCGCTGTCCGGGGAGCACGGCGACGGCCAGCAGCGCGGCGAGCTGCTGCCGAAGATGTTCGGCGCGGACATCGTCCGCGCGTTCGGTCAGTTCAAGGCGATTTTCGATCCGGGGAACCGGATGAACCCCGGCAAGGTCGTGGCTCCCTATCCGATTGACGACAAACTGCGGCTGGGCGCGGACTGGGAACCCGCCGAGACGGAGAGCTTCTTCCGCTACCCACATGACGGGGGCAGTTTCAGCCGGGCGGTGCTGCGCTGCGTCGGGGTCGGCCGCTGCCGCCGCGAGGGCGGCGGTGTGATGTGCCCGTCCTACATGGTCACCCGGGAGGAGGAGTATTCGACTCGGGGCCGAGCCCGGCTGCTGTTCGAGATGCTGGCGGGCCACCCGGACTCGCCGATCCGCGACGGCTGGCGCTCGACAGCGGTGCGTGACGCGCTCGACCTGTGCCTGGCCTGCAAGGGCTGCAAGAGCGACTGCCCGGTGAACGTGGACATGGCCACCTACAAGGCCGAGTTTCTGGCCCACCACTATGCGGCGCGCATCCGGCCGCTGGCTCATTACTCGATGGGATGGCTGCCGCTGGCCGCCAGGCTCGCTTCCCTGGCGCCCCGGACGGTGAACGCGCTCGCGACCGCGCCCGGGCTCACCAACCGCTTCCACCCGCACATCGGGCAGGCGGCGATCGAGGTGTTGGAGGACGCCGGCTGGCGGGTCGTGATGCCCGGCGGGACGGTGTGCTGCGGCCTGACCTGGATCTCCACGGGCCAGCTGGCCACCGCGCAGCGGGTGCTGCGGCGCACGACCCGGCTGCTGCATCCGTACCTGCGGGCCGGGACGCCGATCGTCGGGCTCGAACCGAGCTGCACGGCGGTCTTCCGCTCAGACGCCGAGGAACTGTTCCCGCGCGACCCCGACGTCTCCCGGCTGCGCCAGCAGACCCTGACCTTCGCCGAGCTGCTGTACGACCGAACGCCCGGCTGGCAACCTCCGTCGCTGGGCCGGCCCGCGATGGTCCAGACCCACTGCCACCAGCACGCGGTGCTGGGTTTCGACGCGGACACCGCGCTGATGCGCGAGATGGGGATGGACCCGCGGGTGCTGGACTCGGGCTGCTGCGGACTCGCGGGCAACTTCGGCTGCGAGCGGGGCCACTACGACGTGTCACAGGCCTGCGGGGAGCGGGTGCTGTTTCCCGCCCTGCGCGACGCGCCCGACGGCGCCTTGGTCTTGGCGGACGGCTTCAGCTGCCGCACACAGATCGAGCAGGGCGAGGCCGGTGGGCGGCAGGCCGTCCATCTCGCCGAAGTGGTGGCCATGGCCCGGTTCGGCGACGTGCCGGCAGCCCGGCCGGAGCAGGCTGTCGAGCGGCCCTCGTCGCCACGGGCCGCGTCGCTGGCGGTATTGCCCGGTCTCGGCGTTGCCGTGGCGGTCGCGGGCGGCCTGGCCGCCCGCGCCGCGGGACAGCGGATCCGTGACCACTGAATATCCCGGCACTGGACGTATCCCGGGACTGGACGGAGGGATGATGCGGAGATCAGCTGACCAGCCGGGCGGCCGGCGCGGAGTGGTGGTGGTCACCGGGGGTTCGGCGGGGCTCGGTCGGGCGATCGTCCGGCAGTTCGCGCGTCGCGGCTACGACGTGGGTGTCCTGGCCGTGGCGAGGATGGTCTGGCCGGTGCGGTAGCGGACGTGGCGGCGGCGGGCCGGCGCGGCCTCGCGCTGCCCGCGGACGTCGCCGACGCCGCGGCCGTGCAGGAGGCCGCCGAGCGGGCGCGCGCGGAGCTGGGGCCGGTCGACGTCTGGGTCAACAACGCGATGGCCAGCGTCTTCGCTCCCTTTCCCCAGATCACCCCGGAGGAGTTCGAACGCGCCACAGTCACCACCTACCTGGGCCATGTCAACGGAACCCGTGCGGCGCTGCGGCACATGATGGCACGTGACCACGGGGTGATCATCCAGGTGAGTTCCGCCCTCGCCTTCCGCGGTATCCCGTTGCAGTCGGCCTACTGCGGAGCCAAGCACGCCATCGTCGGCTTCACCGAGTCGGTGCTGACCGAACTGCTGCACGACGGCAGCAACGTGCGGGTTGTGATGGTACACATGCCCGCGCTCAACACCGTCCAGTTCAACTGGGTGCTCTCCCGGCTGCGTCACCACCCGCGGCCCGTCCCGCCGATCTACCAGCCCGAGGTGGGCGCGCGTGCGGTGGTCCACGCGGCCGAGCACCCACGGCGCAGCATGTGGGTCGGCGCCTCCACCGTCGCCACCATCCTTGGCAACCGGATCGCGCCCGCGCTGCTGGACCGCTACCTCGCCCGCACCGGCTACGCCAGCCAGCAGGCACCCGACGACCACAACCCGATGCTCGGCGAGAACATCTTCTATCCGGTGCCCGGCGACCACGGCGCGCACGGCGACTTCGACGACCGCGCCCACGCCCACAGCCCGGAACTCTGGCTCAGCCAGCACCGCCGCGGGGTGCTCGCCGGCGTGTCCGCGGCCGCCGCCGTGGTCACCGCGGCCGGCATGGGAGTTGGGGCCGGCATGGGAGTCGGGGCCGACCGGATGCCCCGGCACCGGTAGGGGGCCGGCGACGGGCGCGCCGGGCCAGCCTGTTGATCTTTCGGTTGCCTGACGAATCCCAGCGGTAGGGGAGAACGTCCGCCCAGGTGGGAACGCTTATCTTGGTGGCCCGTGCCGATCGGCCGCCGTAGGTGACACCAAGATTGCCAAAAAAGTCAGTCAGGAGGGAACACTCACTCATGGGCGCATTCGAAGAGGCGAAAGGCAAGATCAAGGAAGCGGCAGCCGATGTGACCGGCAGCGAAGGGCTGCGGCAGGAGGGGCAGCAGCAGGAGGAGAAGGGCCGGGAGCAGCGCGAGGCGGAAGAGGCCCGGGCTCAGGCTCAGGCCCACGAGAGGGAAGCCGAAGGCCACGAGCAGCGGGAACGGTCCGAACAGGGGACCTGACCACGGTACGGATCGTGGCAGCCGAGGCGGTGTCCCGCGGCCTGGAACCAGCCGCGGGACCAACAATGTGCGGGACCAACAATGTGGCGGATCGGTCGGACCGGGTGGGCGGCGATCAGGGCCATGCGGACCGGGTGGGGGATCCTGCTGGTGGCGCAGCCCGGGCTGGTTCTGCGGGCCGCGGGCGGCCCACTCCTCCAGCCGCGCCCGGCCGGCAGCCGTGCGGGTGCTGGGAGCCCGCCATCTCGTCCAGAGCCTGCTACCGCCGGGCCGGCTTGGCGTCGCTGTGGACTGCCTGCACGCCGCGAGCATGCTCGCTTTGTACCGCCTGGGCGCTCGCCGGCAGAGCCGGCACCGCCCTGGTGACTCGGTCCCGCCGAAGGCTGGTGCGACTGCCACTGGTGCCTTGAGGTGACCGGCGGGTTGCGGGGGCCGAGGTTGTCTCTTGGCTTCGCCAGCCAAGGTGAACGTTCGGAGGAGGATTTTGTGCCGGAGGGCCGCCCACCCCGTCCCGGGGCGGCGGTCTGGGCGACCGGGTAGGCGTGGCGGGCCGCGGTTTCGGGGAGACAGCAGGCATGCCAGCGGTTGAGAGCGTGGAGGTCGCCGCCTACCTGGTGCCGACCGAGCAGCCCGCGTCGGACGGGACGCTGGAGTGGGGTTCCGTCACCCTGGTGGTGGTGACGGTCCGGGCCGGCGGCGGGTATCCCGCGGGTGAAGATGAAGGTCGGCCGGGACCCGGCGGCGGACCGGAAGCGGGTGGCTGTGGCCCGGCGGGCAGTCGGATCCGACGTCGAGCTCTATGTGGACGCGAACGGGGCGTACAGCCGCAAGCAGGCGTTGATGCTGGCGGAGATCTTCGCGGAGCAGGATGTGCGCTGGTTCGAGGAGCCGGTCAGCTCCGACGACCTGGAGGGGTTGCGGCTGCTGCGGGACCGCGGCCCGGCGGGGATGGACATCGCGGCCGGCGAGTACGGCTACACGTTGTCCGGTCTGGAACGGCTGCTGGCCGCGGGTGCTGTCGACTGCCTGCAGGTGGACGTCACCCGCTGCGGCGGCATCAGCGGGTTCCTGCGGGCGGCGGCGCTGTGCGACGCGCGGGGGATCGACCTGTCCGCCCACTGTGCGCCGCAGGTCAGCGTGCACGCCTGCACCGCGGTGTGGCATCTGCGGCACCTCGAGTACTTCCACGACCACGTCCGGGTCGAACATCTGCTGTTCGACGGGGTCCTCGATACGCGGCCGGACGGGACGCTGGTCCCGGATCGGTCGCGGTGCGGCCTGGGCCTGTCGGTGCGGCAGTGGGACGCCGAACGGTTCCGGGTCCGATGACCGCGGCGTACGGCGAGGCGGACCACAGCACCGGGCCGGACGGGTCGATGCGCTGGGCTGTGTGCGCCGGCCCCGCCCGCTGTGCGTTCGGGCTGTTCTGATGGGTATGGCAGGAGCTTCTGGCGGGTATGGCAGGAGCGTGAGCCGGTTGACCGGCTGGATCAGTGGGATCGTCGCCGCTGCCGCGATGCTGGTGGGCGCCACCGGCTGCGGTACTGGCGGCGGGCCCGGCTCGCCGACGGCGGACCGAGCCGCCGCCGCGGACAGAGCCGGGCTCGGCGCCGTTGCGGGCATCGTCTCCGACGTCGAGCCGTCCGTTGTCACCATCCTGGTCGGGAACGAGCTGGGCAGCGGCATCGTCTACCGCGCCGACGGTGTCATCGTCACCAACCAGCATGTGATTGCCCAGGCATCCGGTGGAAAGGCCGAGGTGGCCTTCGCCGACGGCCGCCGGGTGGCCGGTCGGGTACAGGCCGCCGATGAGATCAGCGACATCGCCGTGGTGAAGGTGAACCGGACCGGCCTACCCGCCGCGACGTTCCGTAAGGACCTGCCCCAGGTGGGCGAGTTGGCGGTGGCGATCGGCAGCCCGCTGGGATTCGAGAACAGCGTCACCGCCGGGATCATCTCCGGCGTGAACCGGAACCTTCCCGTCTCCGGTCAGCAGGGCGGGCAGGGGCGGCCGCTGGTGGACCTTATCCAGACCGATGCGGCGATCTCGCCCGGTAACTCCGGTGGGGCGCTGCTGGACAGCCAAGGCCGGGTCGTGGGCATCAACGAGGCCTACATCCCACCGTCGACCGGAGCCTCGTCGCTGGGCTTCGCGATACCGTCCGCGACCGCGGTTGACGCCGTTGAGCAGTTGCTGCGCACCGGGACCGTGAAGCACGCCTTCGTCGGCGTCCAGCTCGCCACCCTCACCTCGGCGATCGCTGAGCGGCTCGGACTGGACGTGCGTGCCGGGGCGCTCGTGCTGGCCGTCGTGCGCGGCGGGCCCGCGGGCAAGGCAGGTGTTCTACCCGGTGATGTCATCCGTAGCTTTAACGGCAAGTCGGTCGCCTCCGCCGGGGAGTTCTCCGCCAGGCTCCGCGAGGTATCCCCGGGTGACATGGTGACGCTAGGCGTCCACCGAGACGGCAGGGACCACACAGTGCAGGTCAGGGTGTCCGACCGGCCCGGCTGAGAGCTTCGCCGCTGAGGCGGCGTCCCACCCCGGGGCTTCCGAGGATGCATCGACGCGCCGTCACGCGCCTGGGGACAGCGGGTTCGTGGACGAGATCTAGGTGAAGATTTCCGGGCCGGTGTCAGTGCCGGTGTCGAGTTGGCACCAGACCGTCTTGCCGGAGTGGGTAGGGCGGGTGCCCCACCGGGCAGCGAGTGCATCGACGAGGATCAGGCCACGACCGTGTTCTTCCTGCTCGTTGGAGTGGAGGACACGGGGGAGGTGACTGTCGCTGTCGGAGACCTCGATGTAGAGGGCCGTCGGGACGCTGCGGAGCACGAGTTCGCCGGGGACTCGGGAATAGCGGATCGCATTGGTGACGATCTCGCTCACCAGTAGTTCCGCGGTCTCGATGGTTTCGGGCTGCTGCCAGCGACGCGGCGCGGCGTTGACGGCGTGGCGAGCCTGTCCGACGGCCCTGAGGTCGAGGGTGAGAGGGATGGTAAGGGTGCGAGTGTTGATGGCCGCGGCGGCCCGGACGAGCAGGAGCGCCACGTCGTCGTCTCGATTGGCCTGATCGACCAGGCGCATCAGCCGGTCGGCGGTGGCGTCCGCGGTGCCGGCGTCCGCGAGAGCGTGCTGTAGCCGGCCGATTCCCTGGAAGATATCGATATCGCGTGACTCGAGGAGGCCGTCGGTGTAGAGCGCGAGCGTCGCCCCGACGGGGAACGGGTAGCAGGTCTGGACGAAAACTTGCCCGCCGATACCGAGAAACGCGCCGCCCCCGCCGGTCAGGAGGCGGACCCGGCCATCGGGATCACGCAGGGCGGGAGGGGGGTGGCCGGCGTTGGCGAGGACTATCGTCGCGGTGGTGGGCTCAAAGATCGCGTAGACGCAGCTCGCCAAGGCACCGTCAGGCCCTGCCCCGATGGTCTGGGCAAGGTTGTCCAGGTGGGTGAGTACGTCGTCGGCGGGCAGATCGAGTGAGGCGAACGCCCGGCTGGCGGTGCGGAGTTGACCCATGACGGCGGCGGCGGTCACACCGCGGCCGGCCACGTCTCCGATGACGAGAGCTACCCGACCCGCCGAGAGCGGGATGAGGTCGAACCAGTCCCCGCCCACCTCGGCGTCGATCGGCGGACCCGGCTCGGCGCAGGGCGACCGGCCGGGAAGGGAGCCCGGCTCGTACCGCCAGGCGATGTCCATTCCGGCCACGGCCGGGATGTCGGGTGCAAGCAGGCTGCGCTGCAGCGTGACAGAAACCTCCCGCTCGCGAGCGTACGCGCGGGCATTGGCGATGGCGGCTGAGATACGTACACCAAGGTTGGCGGCCATCTCGACTGATCAACGATTCATCGTCGGCCGCGTGGTGAAACGGGCGACCCGACGCAAAGGCTTGGTAGATCGGAGAGTTTCGGTGGCAGTAAAGGATCTCTCCGGCAGCTGAGAACGGGATGTCGCAACTTTGCAAGGGCGGACCGGAAACGCGTGTTTTTATGGCGCGGCGCAATTCCAACAGCTCCGGTCTGGCGTCTGTGTCAAGGGGTTCGTCGAGCAGGTACACGCTGCAGGTGTCGGCGAATTCCGGTACCATCAAATCGGCTATACTCGCCAGTGTGGCGTCCAGTTCCAGGGATCGCCCGACGAGTGTGCTCGCCCGGGTGGGCAGCCGCAGTCGCCGCTCTGCTTCCGCATGCTTCCGCTCGGCACGGCGCTGATCCGTCACATCGACCAGCGTCACGCCAACCGCCGCGGGCACCCCCTCACAGTCCCGGAGCGGAAAGTGCGAAAAGCGCCAGGTGCGTTCCTCCTGCGGGAAAGCCACGTTCCTACCGATGATCTCCGTGTCTTCAACTGATTCACCGCTGGCCAGGACCCACCGGGCAAGCTTCCACACCCGCGGGTCCATATCCGGCAGCAGCTCGGGGATGGATGTTCCCGCCAGTTGCTCGGGAGACAGGCCGTATATTTCCCGAAAGGACCGGTTGCTTCGTCGCACCCGCAGATCCGGATCGATAATTACCATCGCCGTCGGACTGAAATCGATCAGTTGCGTGCCCAGTAGCGAATCGAACCCGGCATCCAGTACGTAGTCCGACGAAACGTCCGACAAGGTTCTCCTCGGCTCAGACGTCATTAAATCACCTCCCCCTGTGTGGAATGATCATCTCCTGGTCTAATACCCAGGAACTTAGGATCAAATCAGGCCTGGGACTACGGTGGGTGGCGGTCCCGCGGGTAGGTGCCAGAATTCGGTTGCGGATGGCGCTGGTCATGAGGCAGACCGCGATGCCGGACCGGCAAGCATGGGGCGGGTTGCGGTGGCGTTGATGTCGAGCAGGTGAACGACCGCGTCGGTGCTGAGCACGACGAGGGTGTTCGATCCGAGCAGGACAGGCTGGGTGGTGACGGGCGCCGCGACGTCGCCGACCAGCAGCGGACCAGCGGGGCTGTCCAGTTGCCAGATACTGCCATCGAGCAGCACGATTATCGGTCCGAGTGGGGTATGGACGGCAGTGGTGGGCGCGCCGGTACCAGTGGACCGGTAGGGACCGTAGGCGGGGCGCAGCCCGTGCAGGTGCTGGCGGTCGAGGATGCCGCCGTGATCCGGGTCGAGCCGGTGAGCGATGCCGTCGCCGGTGACGAGCACGATTGCCTCGTCGGTGACCAGGGGAGCGGCTGTGGAGAAGCGGCCGGTCAGGGTGGTGCGCCACCGAGTCTGGCCGGTGGAGAGGTTCAGCCGCTCGAGGGTGGGTCCGGCGGTACGGAGCAGCAGCGCATCGGTCCCGTCAATGGCGACCAGCGAGCTGGAGGGCGGTGGTGTGCCGGGCGGATCGGTCCAGGCGATGGTGCCGTCGCGCAGGTCCAGGGCGGTCAGGCCCGGGGTGGGGCCGCCGAGGGGCAGCACGGCCAAGCGGTCGGTGGCCAGACCGGTTCCGTAGGTGAGCAGGGTGTCGACCTGGCCGAGCTGGTCGCGGTGCCAGGCGATATCCCCGGTGTCGAGGTCCAGGCAGGTGACGCCGCCGACGTCACCGACGATCAGCCGGCCCGCCGCGGTGAGGATGGGGGTGGCTAGCAGCCGGCGTCGCTGCCGGTGTGGGAGGTGTCGGGTCCAATGGGGTGCGCCGGTGGCTGGGGCGAGCGCGGTGAGGGTGCCCGCATGGCTGCACGCCAGGATCTGGTCATGGCCGGCGAGAACGCCGGTGATGGGGTCGTCTGCGGCGCGCACCGTCCACAGCACGTCGACTCGGCTGTCGTTACTGCCGGTGTTGGAGGGGTGTAGGCGGGTCAGGTGTCCTGCGCCGTGGGTGTCGGTGCTCGGTGCGATGACGGTGCCGGCGATGGTCGCGAGGGTGCCCAGATGTTGATGGGCGCCGATCGAGTGGCTGGTGGTGCGGGGCGAGGTCGGGGTATCGGCGCGAGACGTGGTCGGTGACCGTGGCGGTTTCGGTAGCGCCGGGATCGTGTCGTGCCGTAGATCCATAGTTCTCAAGCCGGGGGTGAGGGTGATGAGGCGGAGCTGCGGTGGTGACCAGTCCAGTCCGCCGAAGCTGGCTGCGGGCGTGCTGAGCAGGTGACAGCCGCCGACGTTGCGCTGCGCGTCGGCATGCCAATGTCCCGACAGGACGGCGAGGAGGCTGTCGGGTGCGGCACTGTAGCGGATCAGTTCGAGTGTGTCGTGGTCGGGCTGGTCGTGGGTGAGCACGACGACTGGCAGCCCGGGGGTTCGGGTGGCGAGATCGGTGATTATGAAGCGTCGCTGATCGGTGTCATCGATCGCGCACCAGGCGCTGAACCAGTCCAGGGCGAGGAGGTGCACGCCGGCCAGGTCAGCTGACCACCAGCGCGGGCCCATGGCCTGCTCGTAGCGGGTGAGGGTAGCCGCGCCGAGAAACCCGCCACCGTGGGGGGTGTCGCTGGGGTGGGGTTGGTGGCGGTGGCCGTAATGGTCGTGGTTACCCGGCACGATCTCTACCGGCAGCGGCGCTGCGGCGAGGGAGTCGAGTACGCGCCTGAACTCTTCGGGTGTGCCGTGGTCGGTGAGGTCACCGGTGATCACGGCGAATGCCGCGCCGTGGTCGGCTGCGGTCCGCAGCGCGTGGTGCAGGCCGCTGGTGGTGTCCGTCTGGTCGCCGTAGCGGGCGGCGAGCTCGACCGCCTGGGACGGGTCGCCGTCGATCGCGCTGACATGCGTGTCCGTGATGTGCGCGAATCGCAGCTCCCCTGAGGGAGCCGAGGGTGGTTGTGGATCGCCGCCGGCGCGGCTTGGGTGCAGCTGAAACAGCACCGGCTCCCCCGCTGCCGGGTGCTGCCACCAGCGGCCCGTCCAGCCGTTGGGGCGCCGGGCCCAGACCGGGCGCCCCGGCACGGTGCGGAGGCTGAACGAGCCGTCGTCGCGAGTGAACGTCCAGGTCCGCCCGTCGCTTACCGCGATCCCTGCGAGCGCGTTGCCGTGGATGGTGAGCACGGCGCCGATGATCTGCATGCCTGAGTCTAGCCTCCGACAATAGATCATTTACAACCCTTCGCATCATTATGTATAAAATTTCCTTACGGAAGTAAGATGTTGTTCAGATAAAGTTTCCCTTGGCCTGTCAGTGTCACCGTCATGACCCCACCCGGCCTCGCGCCGCCACCGCAGTCACAGGGGGCGGCCTCGACGAGGCTGTCCGGGTGGCCGGTGCTGTCCGGAACCGTCTGTACCGCTTAGTCCACTTGATGGAGGAACTGTCATGAAACTCAGCAGCGACCGCATCCTGACCACGCACACCGGCAGCCTGCCCCGACCGGCCGGGCTGGCCGAGCTGATCCGGGCCCGGGAACAGGAGACCCTCTCGGTCGCGGACGCCGAGTACCTGCCCGAGCGGATCGCGGACGCGGTTAGCGTGGTCGTCGACCATCAGGCGCAGGTCGGGCTGGACGTGATCAGCGATGGCGAAATGAGCAAGATCGGGTACGCCACCTACGTCAAAGAACGCCTCACCGGTTTCGACGTGGACGTTGCCGTTCCCGAGGGCGGCGGCCTGTCGATCGCTGATCTGGACGACTACCCTGGCATGGCCGAACGTTCCCTGGCCGGCTTGGAGACCGCGACACCGACCTGTACCGGTCCGATCAGCTACACCGGCACCGCCTTGCTCGATACCGATCTGGCCAACTTCGCAGCCGGCGTCAGCTCAATCTCGGCAGGATCGGGTCAGCCGGCCGAGCGGTTCATGAATGCCGCGTCACCTGGAGTTATCGCGCTCTATCTTCCGAACCAGTTCTATGCCAGCTTGGATGAGTACCTGTTCGCGTTGGCCGAAGGAATGAGGGCCGAGTACGAGGCGATCACCGCAGCCGGGCTGGTCCTGCAGATCGACGCCCCGGATCTGGCGATGGGTCGGCACATCCAGTACGCGCACCTGTCCGAGCAGGGATTCCTGGACCGGCTGCGCGTGCACGTTGAGGCGATCAACCACGCGCTACGCAATATCGACCCGGCGAGGGTGCGGGTGCACCTGTGCTGGGGCAACTACCAGGGCCCGCACCACAAGGACGTCGGCCTGGACGTCATCCTGGACACGATCATTCAGCTCAAGGCCGATGGGCTGGTATTCGAGGCCGCCAATCACCGCCACGCACATGAATGGCAGGTGCTGGCCGACGCGAAGATTCCCGAGCAGAAGGTCCTCATCCCGGGTGTCATCGACACCTCCAGCGTCTACGTCGAACACCCCGAACTCATCGCCCAGCGCATCACCCGCTTCGCCGACATCGTCGGCCGCGAGCGCGTCATCCCCGGAACCGACTGCGGCTTCGCGTCCTTCGCCACCTTCCTCGCCGTCGACGAGAGCCTGGCCTGGGCGAAACTCGAATCCCTCACCGCCGGCGCTCGACTGGCCAGCGATCGACTGTGGTCATGACCAGCACCACCCCGACCCACAGCACGACCGAGCACGACGCGGCGCTGCCGGTGCTCGACCTGCGCGAGTTCGACCCTGGCACTGATCCCGCGGTGCGCAGCCGGTTCCTTGAGCGACTGCGCGAGACCTGCCATGACGTGGGTTTCTTCTACCTGGTGGGGCACGGCATCGGTGACACCCTGTTCCGGGAGGTCGAGGAGGTCACCCGAGCGTTCTTCGCTCTGCCCGAAGCCGATCGAATGGCGATCGCGATGACCCGGTCGCCACACTTCCGTGGCTACACCCCACTGGGTGGTGAACTCACGAACGGTCGGGCCGACCGGCGCGAGGAGATCGACCTCGGCCCGGAACGCCCCACCCCGGCACTGACGGCTGCCGATCCGCCATGGCGGCGACTGCTCGGTCCGAACCAGTGGCCAGTCGCAATACCGCAGTTCCGCGCCACGATGTTCATCTGGCACGAGCAGATGGACACCGTCGGGAACCGCCTGCTGCGTGCCCTCGCGACCAGCCTCGGCCAACCTGACGACCGGTTCGACAGCTGGGTCGACCCAGACCCCGAGGCCACCATCAAAGCCATCCACTACCCTCCGTCCGGACCTGGCGGCGATCATCAAGGCGTTGGCACCCACCGGGACTTCGGGCTGCTCACCTTCGTCCTGCAAGACGCCGTCGGTGGACTGCAGGTGGAGCGCGACGGATGCTTCTTCGACGTCCCGCATCTGCCCGGCGCCCTGGTCGTCAATCTCGGCGAAATGCTGCAGCTCGCCACCCACGGCTACCTCAAGGCCACCGTCCACCGCGTCATCAGCCCACCCGCTGGCGTGCGGCGATTCTCGGTCATCTACTTCTTCAACCCGCGCCTGGACGCCACCCTCACTCCCATCGACCTGCCCGCCGAACTTGCCGCCCAGGCAACGGGCGGACACAGCGCTGACCTGGACAACCCCATCCTCGCCACCTACGGCGAGAACATCCTCAAGGTGCGGCTGCGTGCCCACGCCGACGTCGCGCAACTCCACCACGCAGATTTGCTCGCCGCCGAGAGCTGACCTGATCCACCGGCACACCGCAACCCGCCTTCGTGCTGGCCCGCGCGCCCCACGCGTCTCACGGCTCCCACGCGCGCCCAGTCATCCCCTGAACAGAAAGGCGATCCGCCATGACCGTTGATGCCCCGCCCGCATCGGTGGCAACGCATGTACCGCTACTGACCGAGGCCGAAACCCCGCCCGACCCACCGGTCACGAACCCGCTGCGAGGCAACCCCGGCATCGTCGGCATCCCGCTTACCATTGCTGGCGCGCTCGGACTCGGCCTGGTCGACGCCGGCTACGTGCCCGCCGAGGCCGCCGCCGCCGGCATCCCGACCATCCTCGCCGCAACCTCGATCGGGCTGCTGCTGGCTACCGTCTGGGCCGCCGCGCTCGGGCAAAATGCCTCGGCTAGCCTGTTCGCCGTTTTTTTCGGCTTCTACGCCAGCTACGCCGCACTCGCCCTCGGACTCGGGCACAACTGGTACGGCATCCCCGATGCCCAGATCGTGCACACGCAAGCCATCTGGCTGATCTGCTGGCTGGTCACCATTGCCATGCTCACTCTGGTCACCATACGGCTACCTTGGAGCTTCACCCTGCTCCTCGGCTTGGTCGACGTCGCCCTCGTCCTGCTGCTCGTCGGCACCCTGGAGGCCAACACCACCTTCATCCATCTCGGCGGGTACGTGGTCTTCGCCTTCGTTGCCGTCGCCGTCTACCTGTACGTCGATCTTATGTGGAGCGAGACCGGTGGCCGTGGACTTCCTCTCGGTAAGCCTCTCGTATCTTGACTCGGTCGCTGTAACAAAGTTGCATCGCAGCGTGTATTCATGATACAAGAGTTACACAGACGTTCTGGTTGACCGGCTCCTCGGAGGCTCACGTTGCTGACCGATTCCCTTGACCTCACGACCTGGCAGGCCAGGGGCGTTCTTCTCATGGACGGCTTCCTTGGCCCGGAGTGCCTGCGGGAGGTGCGACGCTGGATCGATGAGATCGAGGCCCTGCCGGGCAGCGAGGACGGTCTGCTGCAGTACGACGAGACCACCGGGGACGGGTTCTCGGTGCGGTGCCGCACCGAGAACATCGTGCCCTTCCATGACGGCATGCGTGCCCTGCTCACCCGGGGCACGCTGCTCGACATTGCCAGCATGTTGCTCGGCGAGCCCGCCGTCCTCTACAAAGAAAAGATCAACTATAAGGAACCCGGCGGCGCCGGGTTCGCCCCACACCAGGACGCGCCCGCCTACCCCTTTGTCCGGTCCACCATCACCTGCATGATCGCTATCGACGATTCCACCACCGACAATGGCTGCCTGGACGTCGTCGAAGGCATGCACCACGAGCCGCTCCCCACCGACGATGTCGGCTGCATCCCCGCCAGTCTCGCCGAGACCCTCCTCTGGAAACCCGTCCCAGTCCGCGCTGGGTCGTTGCTCTGGTTCAACTGGTACGTCCCGCACCGCTCCGGAGTCAACACCTCACCACATCGTCGCCGGGCCATCTACCTCACCTACAACGCAGCCTCCGACGGTGACCACCGCCACCACTACTACCAGGAAAAGCAGCACCGCCTAGCCGCCGGCACCGACCGAATCAGCCTCATCGGCCACTTCACCGGCGACAGCCACGTCAGCGCCCGGGGCACCGAGGAATCTGCATGAATACCGACCGGCTCCTCCACGGCACCTTCACTGGCGCGGACGAGTTCTGCGATGAACTGTTCGCCTACCTCACCGCCGTTGGCCAAAGTCAATACGACGAAACCGTCACCCAACTCGAACACGCCCGGCAAACCGCCGCCCTCGCCGAAGCCGACGGCTATGACCAGGCCGCGCAGGTCGCCGCGCTGCTGCACGATATCGGCCATCTCCTCCTCGACGAACACGACGCGCACCACGACTTCCTCGCCGAAGACCTCCATCACGAAATCGTCGGAGCACGCTACCTGACCCGCTGGTTCGGCCCCGATCTCGGCACTCCGGTCGCGCTGCACGTCAAAGCCAAGCGCTATCTCGTGGCCACCGACCCCGCCTACGCCAACAGCCTGTCCGCAGCCTCCACCCGAAGCCTACGCATCCAAGGCGGCCCGATGACTGGCAAAGAAGTCGATGACTTCCTTCGCCTGCCACATGCCGACCTCGCCCTCGCGTTGCGTCGGTGGGACGACAATGCCAAGCGAGCCGACGTCGCGGTACCGGAACTTGGCCATTGGCGTCCGGCTGTCTGCCGGCTGGTCAATGAGGCTTCCGCAGTGGTTTGACAGGCGGGTATGGCCCCTGACCGCCCGTCATCCGTGAAGGCGAGGAACGCGTACTGTTCTGTGCGGGTCACGCAGGTGCCGCCACCGTCGGCGGCCAGTTCAACGGTGACGAGCGACACCCAGTGGCGGCGACCGTCAAGAACGACCGTGTAGGTGAACACGATGCGTTCGTCGGCAACGACATCGAGAAACTGGGCGTGGTACTCGATCTGTTCCGGAACGCCGGTGGGGGCGAACGTGCCCCGGGCGATCTCGTGCCCGCCGACGCGGAAGTCCAGCTCGTGATGGGCCGTCCCCGGCTCGCTGGGTAGATGGAACCAGCGCTGTTACTGGTCAGGTAGCTCGATCGTTTAGCGTTGTCGCAGGTCGGGTCGTGTGAGTGATATCCGCTGTGGCGCCGGGGTGCTCGCGGTGGGTGACAGCCCTAGAGGTTGATCACGTGCCATCCGTCGATCAGCCCGTGCCGTCGTATGACGAGCTCGTGATGTTGATCGGTACGCTGCGCCAGGAACTGTCCGAGGTACGCGGCGAGGTGGTCGAGGCGT
>NZ_CDXDOR010000051.1:32708-33305 GCF_978021225.1 Frankia sp. CeTa3Moorea
TTCGAGGTCTACGACCTGTACCAGGAGAAGCGGATCGTGTTCGACTGTCCGGCCGACATGTATGACCTGCTCATGTACATCGGTGCGCCGGCCCGCTACGTCCTGCACAGCGTCACCTCCAAGACGTTGGACGAGCCGGCGGCCGCGACGAGCACTCAGCGGCTGTCCCTGATCGCCGGGAAGTATGTCGGCAAGGACGACCCGGTGATGATCGTGCGCTGCCAGTCCGGGCTGCCCTCGATCGGCGAGGCGCTGGAGCCGTTCGTGTTGGCCTACACCGTCGGCGGCAGCATGCGCGGCTCCCACCACGCGCCCCTCATGCCAGTCCCGGTCGCCCACGCGCACCCGTCCCGGTTCGACGGGCCGCCCCGGGTGGTCTGCCTCGGCTTCCAGATCACCGGTGGCCGGCTCCTCGGCCCGCGCGACATGTTCGACGATCCCGCCTTCGACCGGGCCCGCGCGCAGGCCAAGGAGGTCATGGACTACCTGCGCCGCCACGGCCCCTTCGAACCGCGCCGCCTCGGCCTCGACGAACTCGAATACACCACCATGCCCGCCCTGGAAGGCCGCCTCGCCGGCCGCTGGCAGCCCCTGCCC
>NZ_CDXDOR010000052.1:0-32069 GCF_978021225.1 Frankia sp. CeTa3Moorea
ACAAAAGTCGGGTTGGAGTACTAGCGGGCAAGCCGTCGCAGCGACTCCGACCTGCGCTCCGGGCGGTGCACCCGCCTCCCGCGTCGGTTCGGCGGGGACCACCCATGGCCCGCTGAACCGCCGCGGCGCGCGGATGCGAGGCCACGGGCCAGCGCCGCTGGTCGGCTGGCGCGCCGCCCATGCTCGGGGTGAGCGTGCCGCAGTCGGTCGAGGCCTCGGTCGGCCGTCAGTGTTTGACGAGGCGGTCGGCCGTCTCGCGGAGCGCGGCCAGACGGGCGCGGTACTCCTGCTCGTCGATCTCCCCGCGGGCGAAGCGGTCGGCCAAGACCTGCTCGGGAGACGGTCCGGCGGGCCCACCGGCGGCCGGAGGCGCGGCGGGTGGCCACATCGGGGGACGGCCGCGATCGCCGGCGTGGGTCAGCGCCCGTACCACCAGCACCGCCCCGATGATGAGCACAGCCCAGAACAGCAGCATGCCCAGGGACATCGCGAACCAGCCCCAGCCGCTCATTCCATAGCCGTCGTGCCAGTACATCATCACTGTCACCTCCCGGAGCGAGCGGACGGGACGGCCCGAATCGGTCCCCACGCCGCGCTCCCTCCCGCTTCCAGAGTGCGGCGAGTCGCGCTGGAGCGCAGGTGCTGGATGATCCGACGTCGCCGGGTCAACCCGCTCACCGCCGTGTGCCCAATTGCCCAGCATGGTCAGCTCTGCGCCGAGCCGACGACGGACTGACCATCCACGCAGGGCCTGGGGCGAGGACCGAGAGGTCGCCGCGGGTTCGGTGACCGCTGGTCGGCCTACGTCGCTGTCACGTCGCGTCCACCCCGGCGTTCATCGCACGCCACCATCGCGCCGTCGCCGGGGACCGGGAGGAGGGGCCAGGCGGACAAGCCGTGGGGACGGCAGTCCCGGTAGGTCAGGCTGAACAGGCCGACAGCGGTGCCTGGACGACGTCGCGGGATTGTTTTCGTGACGCTGCTGCTGCCGTTGGGTGCCTGGCTCGTCGCGCGCACGCTGCGTGCCGGTCGCACCAGCAGCGCCTCCCTGCCCCATCCCAGCACCGTCACGGCCCTGGCACTGGTCGTCGGAGTCGTCGGCGGCATCTACGGCATCGGCGGCGGCTCGATCCTGGGCCCGCTCCTCGTCGGGCGCGGCATGCCGGTCGCCGTGGTCGCCCCCGCCACACTCGCCTCGACGTTCCTCACCTCCCTCGTCGGCGCCGCCACCTACGGCATGCTCGCCCTGACGACGCCCGGGAACATCGCACCCCACTGGGCGCTTGGTCTGGCCTGCGGCGCCGGCGGGCTCTGCGGCGGCTACCTTGGTGCAAGGCTCCAGCCCCACCTACCCACGACCGCCCTGAAACTGCTGCTCGGAACCCTGGCGATCGCTCTCGCCGCCGTGTACCTGGTCCACGCCAGCTGAAGCACCCCTGGACACGACCCGGCGCAGCGGACCCCGGCTCACCGCCCCGGAGGAGCACGGCACCCCGCGCAGGCGACGGCGGCCCGGACCGCCCGGTCCACGAGGCGGCAAGGCCCGTGCGGCGCTCGGTGGAATCCGGTTCAGTGACTCGGTGCCGATCGCCCGTCGGCTCCTGGAACTGCTCGAGGAGCGCGGCTGGCGCGGCTGGACCAAGTTCGAGCGGATCTGTCCGAAATAGCGCCATCGGCAGTGCCGGATGTTCCGCCGCTTCCGTACATCGGCAGAAGCGCGCATTGAATCATGGTCTACGGACCGCGATCGTCAGCGCCAGAGTGACGGAGTGTTTACCTCAGTAGGGTGGGGCAGCTTCCGACTGTGTCTGTCACCGATCAGGGACCACCGGGGCGGGCGCTTGTCGGGCGTTCTGGTAAAGGAAGGTGCGGGAGACCCCGGCCCGCCGAGCGACAGCCGGGTAGGTGACCGGAGTCCGCTCGCGGCGCATGGGTGCGCGGCGTCGCCTCGATGAGTAGATCACCACGACGACCCGGCACGGCTCGACCTCGTCCTGGTCCCCGGCATGGGCCACAGCCTCGCCGCGGTATCGTCGCGTGCCCGCCGTCTCACTGCCCACGGAAGCGGGATCGCTCCACACCAGACAGATCCCGTGTACCAGACAGATCCCGTGTACCAGACAGATGGAGACACGATGAGCACGGCCACGAGGACGGACCCGCAGTCGCCGGCGCCGCACGTTGCCGACCGCCGAGATGTGATCCGCGTGCACGGCGCGCGCGAGAACAACCTCAAGGACGTCAGCATCGAGATCCCGAAGCGCCGGCTGACGGTGTTCACCGGCGTCTCCGGCTCGGGCAAGAGCTCGCTGGTGTTCGGCACGATCGCCGCCGAGTCGCAGCGGCTGATCAACGAGACGTACAGCGCCTTCGTGCAGGGCTTCATGCCGACGCTGGCGCGGCCCGAGGTCGACGTACTCGAAGGGCTGACGACCGCGATCATCGTCGACCAGCAGCGGATGGGCGCCGACGCCCGCTCCACGGTCGGCACCGCCACCGACGCGAACGCGATGCTGCGCATCCTGTTCAGCCGGCTCGGCAAGCCGCACATCGGCTCGCCCAACGCGTTCTCCTTCAACGTCCCCTCGGTCCGAGCGGCCGGCGCGGTCACGGTCGAACGCGGTGCCGGTAAGACCAAGACCGTGAAACAGACCTTCACCCGCATCGGCGGCATGTGCCCGCGCTGCGAGGGCCGGGGCACGGTCTCCGAGATCGACCTCACCCAGCTTTTCGACGACTCCAAGTCGCTCGCCGAGGGCGCGATCACCATTCCCGGCTACAAGGTGGACAGTTGGTGGACGGTGGGGATCTTCATCGAGTCGGGCTTCCTCGACCCGAACAAGCCGATCCGCCAGTACACGAAGAAGGAGCTCCAGGACTTCCTCTACAAGGAACCGACCAAGGTGAAGGTCAACGGTGTCAACCTCACCTACGAGGGGCTGGTCCCCAAGGTCCAGAAGTCGTTCCTCGCCAAGGACCCAGACGCGCTGCAGCCGCATATCCGCGCGTTCGTGGACCGGGCGGTCACCTTCACCGCCTGTCCCGACTGCGGCGGCACCCGGCTCAGCGAGGCGGCCCGCTCCTCGCGGATCGGCGGGATCAACATCGCGGAAGCCTGCGCGATGCAGATCAGCGACCTGGCCGAATGGGTCCGCGGCCTCGACGAGCCGTCGGGCGCGCCGCTGCTCGCCACGCTGCGGCGGACCCTCGACTCGTTCGTGGAGATCGGGCTGGGCTACCTCTCGCTCGACCGGCCGTCGGGCACGCTGTCGGGCGGCGAGGCGCAGCGCGTCAAGATGATCCGCCACCTCGGCTCCTCACTCACCGACGTCACCTACGTCTTCGACGAGCCCACCACGGGCCTGCACCCCCATGACATCCAGCGGATGAACGACCTGTTGCTACGGCTGCGGGACAAGGGCAACACGGTGCTCGTCGTGGAGCACGAGCCGGAGACGATCGCGATCGCCGACCACGTCGTCGACCTCGGCCCCGGCGCCGGCACGGCGGGCGGCACCGTCTGCTTCGAGGGCACCGTCGAGGGGCTGCGGGCCAGCGGCACCCGCACCGGCCGCCATCTCGACGACCGGGCCACCCTCAAGGAGACGGTGCGGACGCCCACCGGCCGGCTCGCGATCCGCGGCGCGACGGCGCACAACCTGCGCGACGTCGACGTCGACATCCCGCTCGGGGTGCTTGTCGTCGTCACCGGCGTCGCCGGCTCCGGCAAGAGCTCGCTCGTACACGGGTCGATCCCCCGTCTCTCGGGGCCAGCCGGCGCGGGTGTGGTGTCGATCGACCAGGGCGCGATCCGCGGCTCGCGACGGAGCAACCCGGCGACGTACACCGGACTGCTCGACCCGATCCGCAAGGCGTTCGCGAAGGCGTGCGGCGTGAAGCCGGCGCTGTTCAGCGCCAACTCCGAGGGCGCCTGCCCCACCTGCAGCGGCGTCGGGGTCATCTACACCGACCTGGCGATGATGGCCGGCGTCGCCACCACCTGCGAGGAGTGCGAGGGGAAACGGTTCGAAGCATCGGTGCTGGAGCACCACCTCGGCGGGCGTGACATCAGCGAGGTGCTCGCGATGTCGGTGACCGAGGCCGAGGAGTTCTTCGGCGCCGGCGAGGCGCGCACGCCGGCCGCGCACGCCATCCTCAGCCGGCTCGCCGACGTCGGGCTCGGCTACCTCAGCCTCGGCCAGCCGCTCACCACGCTGTCCGGCGGCGAGCGGCAGCGGCTCAAGCTGGCCACCCACCTGGCCGAGAAGGGCGGCGTCTACGTCCTCGACGAGCCGACCACCGGCCTGCACCTCGCCGACGTCGAGCAGTTACTCGGCCTGCTCGACCGGCTCGTCGACGCCGGCAAGTCGGTCATCGTCATCGAGCACCACCAGGCGGTCATGGCGCACGCCGACTGGATCATCGACCTCGGTCCCGGCGCCGGCCACGACGGCGGCCGGATCGTCTTCGAGGGCACCCCCGCCGACCTCGTCGCCGCCCGCTCCACCCTCACCGGCGAGCACCTCGCGGCCTACGTCGGCACCTGACCGAGGACACCGGCGTGCTGTTCGAAGCGGACCGGGAAGCTGGCGATGCCGCGCAGGACGAGGTTCCTACGGTAGGCGAGGTCGTCCGTGAGCGGCGTCATCGTGATCCCTCTCCGGATGAGCTCGTGCAGCACCATCTCCATCTCCAGACGGGCGAGCGGCGCGCCGAGGCAGTAGTGGATGCCGAGGCTGAACGTGAGATGACGCTTCGCGGGCGTCTGGCCCGCGTACCGGGTGATGTCGAACCGCTCGGCGTCAGGGAACGCCGCCGGATCCCGGTTGGCCGAGCCGAAGAGCAACACGACGCCGTCACCGGCCTGGAACGTGTGCCCGGCGAGTTCCGTCCGCTGGTGGGCGAGGCGGGTGGTCATGTGCACCGGCGAGTCGTAACGCAGCATCTCCTCGACGGCGGGCTCTGCCAGCCGCGGGGTGGATCGGAGCAAGGCGTACTGGTCGGGGTGGCGGATCAACGCCAGGATGCCGTTGGCGACCAGGTTGACACTTGTCTCGTGCCCGGCTACCAGCAGCGTGACGCAGGTCGCGAGCATCTCGTTCTCGGTCAGGACGTCGCCCTGCTCCTCGACGGCGGCGAGCTCGCTGATCAGGTCATCGGCCGGCTCGGCGCGACGCCGGGCGATGAGGGCACGGAAGTAGGACACGAAGTCGCGGGCGGCCTGGGAGCGTGCGTCACGTTCCTCGGGCAAGAGGAGCGGGTCGGGGTCGAACCCGCGGGCGAGCGCCCCCGACCAGCGCTGAAGGTCCGGATGGTCCTCGGCCGGCGCGCCGAGCAGCTCGGCGATGATGGTGAGCGGCAACGGGTAGGCCAACGCGGTAATCACGTCGACCTCGCGGGCCTCGACGATCGCGTCGAACAGGTCCGTGACGAGTTGCTCGATGCGGGGCCGCAGGTTGGCCACCGTGCGCGGGGTGAACGCCTTGCTGACCAGCCCGCGCAGCCGGGTGTGGTCGGGCGGGTCCATCCAGAGGAACGAGGTCGGCAAGTCAAGGGTGTCGACGCCGGGATGGAACAATTCGGCTTCGTGGGCGTGACTCCAGGTGTTGTCCTGGAGAACGGTCGCGCAGTCCTGGTAGCGGGTCACCAGGTGTACGCCCAGCGGAGTAGGAAAAAGCGGTTCGGCCGCGCGGGCCGCGGCGTACCGGGGATAAGGGTTGGGCCAGTGCTCGGGATCGAACGCATCGAAGACGACCTGCGGCACGCCGGCGCGAGGGGCGGTGACGTCCGGTTCGGCACCCGTTTCGTTCACGCTCATTGGTCTCCCTGGAATGCGGTGGGCCGGGCGTCGTGGGCGGTCGGTCAATCCCGAAGGCGGACCGGAAGGGTGTCCAGCCCGTGGATGGCGACCGTGTTGCGCCAGACGGGTTCGTCGGTCAGTGACAGCCCGGGGGCGCGGCGCAGGAGGGTGTCCACGGCGATCTGAGTCTCCAGCCGGCCGAGATGCGCGCCGAGGCAGTAGTGGAGCCCCTCGCTGAACGAGAGGTGGCGCGGCGCGGGGGTGCGGCCGGCGAACCGGGTGATGTCCAGACGCTCCGGATCGGTGTACACGGCGGGGTCGCGGTTGGCGGCGGCGGTCAGGATGACGATGCCGTCCCCCCGCGCGAACGTATGCCCGGCCAGCTCCCGTTCCGCCAACGCGACCCGGTGGGTGAACTGCACGGGCGGCTCGTAGCGGAGCAACTCGTCAACGGCGGGCGCCGCGAGATCGGGATCGGCAAGCCAGAGCGCGATCTGGTCGGGGTTGCGCACCAGGGCCACGACACCCTTGCCGATCAGGTCGGAGACGGTCTCGTACCCCCCGATCAGCAACCCCACGGACAGCCCGAGTGCCTCCCGGCCGCTCAGCTCGCCGCGGTCCTCGGCCGCGCACATCCCGCTCAGCATGTCGTCGCGAGGATCCTCGCGCCGCTGCGCGAGTAGCGCCGCGAAGTACGCCTCGAACTCCCGCATGGCCTCCGGCCTGCGCGCCAGGCTCTCGGGCGACTGCAGGACGTCCGGGTCCGTGCCGCGGACGATGTCCAGCGACCACTTCTGGACCGCGGGGTAGTCCTCGGGCGGGATGCCAAGCATGTCGCCGATGAGGGTGAGCGGCAGTGGCCGCGCGAATGCCTCCATCAGGTCGACCTCGCCGGCCTCGATCGCCGCGTCGAGCAGCGCATTGACGAGATCTTCGATCCGCTGCCGGAGCCCCTCGGTGCTGCGCGGGACGAACGCCCGTTTGACCAGCCCGCGTAGCCGAGTGTGGTCCGGCGGGTCCATCCGCAGCATCGACCCCGGCACGTCGTCGGGAGCCACTCCTGGACGGAAGGGGTTGATGCCCTCCTCGTAGCCGTGGCCCCACAGCGCGTCCGTGAAAACCGCCGAGCACTCCTCGTAGCGTGTCGCCATGAGAATACCCGGACTGATCGGGTACAGCGCGGCGAAATCGCGGACGGCCGCGTACCGCGGGTAGGGGTTGGATCGGTGCATGGGGTGAAAGGCGTCGAAGACAACCTGCGGCGCAGTGGACACGTCCACGCCCCTCTCTCGGCACGGGTGCCACAAAATCATCTCGCTGGAGTTCCGTTGATTACAGTGCCGTTGATGACAGCCTCTGCCGACTACCACGAGATGAACATTCTTCGAACTGATTCGGTCGCGATGTCGATGGAATGCTCACATAAACGCCCCGTGCGCCGCAAGGTCGTCTATGGCGCGATAGGAGAAATGGATCGCCGGTGTAAACACCCGGCGAGGCGAGGAATAATCCGTGTCGGAGTCCCAGCGGACGTCGATCGACGCCATATGTGACCATGGGGGCACTGATTTGTCCACCTACGTGTTGGACCAGGGGCATCCGGACGAGCGCACCCGCCTCGAAGCGATGGCGCAGCTGTGGGACCCGGGCACCATGCGGCTCGTGGCGGCCCTGGGTATCGGCGCTGGGCATCACTGCCTCGAGGTCGGCGCGGGCACCGGCTCGGTCGCCCGGGCCCTGGCCGAGGTCGTCGGCCCCGCGGGGCACGTCCTCGCGGTGGACCGCGACATCCGCTTCCTCGACCGGCTACCGGAGCCGGTGGAGGTCCGGCGCATGGACGTGATGGTCGACGATCTTCCGCACGCGCGGTTCGACCTGGTCCACGCCCGGCTCCTGATCGCACACCTCCACCCCCATCGGCGTGCGCTCCAACGGCTCGCGGCGGCGGTCGCACCAGGCGGCTGGCTTCTGATCGAGGAGGTCGATTGGACCTGCGCCGACCTGGTCGTCCCGGAGGCGCCGATACACACCGCCATGGTCCGCGCGCTGCAAGGGCTCATAGGCGAGGGTGGCGGGTTTGACGCGACCTATGGCCGCCGACTCCTCGGCGATGTGCTCAGCCTGGACCTCACCGACGAGTCCGCGCAGTACCACGGCGTTCAGTCCCGCGGCACCGGCGAGTCGTGGCTCGCCTGGCAGCTCCTCGTGGAGCGGTTCCAGGAGAGCATCATTGAAGCCGGACTGCTGACCCGGGACGAGGTGGACCAGTGGTGGTCCCTCAGCCGCGACGAGAACAACCTCCTCATCAGCGCGGCGATGTTCGCCGCCTGGGCCCGGCGGTCCTGCCAGCCATGATCGCTGATGGGTCTCCGGGCCGTCCGCCCGCCGGTCGTCGCGAGGTGTACCGGATCACCGCAGCCGCGTAGCGACCGGACGGATGGTGATTTCGGGACCCCAAACCAAGATTGTCAGCCCCAGCTGGCAAACGGTTCTTGTGCTGCCGCGTCCCCGTGGAGGCGTGTTTCGCGGTTCGTGAGGTCCGCGGGCCGGGTAGGACGCCGTTCGACCAGGCAGGAGCCTTCGAAGGGGCTCATCACACGCCGCCCTGCCGGGGTGGGCTGGCCCCGGGCCGGCAGGGGCTCGCCGTGAACAATATCATTATTGCAGCGACCGCCTTCGCTGTGGTCTTCCCGGCCGAGCTGCCGGACAAGACGTTCGTGGCGGCACTCGTTCTGGGCGCCCGCTACCGGCCGCTGCCGGTTCTCGCTGGGATTTGGGCAGCGTTCGCAGTGCACGTCGGCGTCGCCACCGCCGTCGGCGGCTTGGTCGCGGCACTGCCCCGAAGGGCTGTCGAGTTGGTCGCCGGGGCGCTGTTCTTCGTCGGTGCGGTCCTCCTCCTGCGTTCCCACCCCGCCGACCCCGCCGAACTGGAGGGGCACAAGGCCGCCGGCGTCGAGGGACCCGCCGCGAGACGCGTATGGGCCGAGGCGTTCGGTGTTGTCCTCGTCGCCGAGTTCGGCGATCTCACCCAGATTCTCACCGCTACCCTCGCGGCCCGCTACCACCGCCCGATTCCCGTCGGCGTCGGCGCGTTGCTGGCCCTGTGCACCGTCACTGGGCTGGCTGTCGCCTTTGGCCACTTCCTGCTGCGGGTCGCTCCGCTGCGCCGGGTCCAGCAGTTCGCCGCCCTCGTTCTGCTCGGCCTTTCCATCTCCACTATGATCGACGTCCTGCGCGGGTAAGGGAGATCCCTGGTCGGCGGCCGACACGCCGCCTGCGTGCGCGGGCTCCGGTCGGCGGTGCGCCCAGGCCCACCGGTCGCGAGCCGGTGGCACCCCAACTCAGCGTGGTGGCGGTGCGGGGGACCGGGTCGGAAGCCGACCGGAGTGACTGAACCGTGCCGCCCGCCGGTGCAGCCGGCGCCGGTGCCAGTGAGGTGGTTCGATCAGCGTCCCGGCGAGATGAGTGTAGAACTCGTGCTTACCGGCTTCGACGAGGGCAAGATAGCTGACGATCATGGCGAGGAGCGCGGCAAAGAACCCGATCGGCAGCGCGTGGAAGCCGAGTCCGCCGGCCAGCGGAGATGCCGGCAGCAGCGCGCCGACCACGACGACGAGCAGGGTGGCCGCCGTGAGGAGTCGGCCCGGGCGGCTACGGAGGAACGGCACTCGCCGGGTGCGGATCACAAAGATCACCAGGGGCTGGGTGGCGAGCGATTCAACGGACCAGCCGGAACGGAACAGGGTCGGGCCGGCATGGAAGACGTGGAGCATGATCGCGAAGGTGAGAAAGTCGAAGATCGAACGGTGACGCCGAGCGCGTCGAGGCGGGCCAGCGCCTGTGCGGCCGACGGCTTGGGCCGGTCAAGGAAGATCAGAAACCCGGCGAGGGCGAGATCGTGCTCGTCCTCGGCGGTCACCGTGTCCAGGTCCGGGGCGGGCTTGGACGCGATGGCGACGACCCGGCTGCCGGCGCGGAACTCGGCGTCGAGGACCGCCGCGGCCGAGCCGGGGACGTCGCGACACCGCGCCAGCACGCCTTCCGGAGCACCCTTGACGATCAGGACTCGGCCGTCCGGGCCGTCGGCCAGCACGGACGCGCGGCGCCGGTCGTGGTCGAACGGCGCGACGGCCACCTGGACGTTTGGACACCGGCAGACTGGCGGCACCGGGAGCCTGCCACAGCGCGGCGTCCAGCGGGTTGCCGCCAGCTGTCCCTGCCTGGTCGCCGGGTACTGCCGGGTTGCCGGGTACTTCGGTGCAGGCCAGGCCGAGTAGCAGGATCTGGTCCGACCGGGCACCGGTGGGGTCCAGGGCGTGGTGGAAACCGATCCGTCCTTCGGTCAAGGTTCCGGTCTTGTCGGTGAGCAGGACCTCGATGTCGCCGAGGTCCTCGATGCAGACCAGCCGCTTCACCAGCACCTTGCGGCGGGCCAGCACCAGGTTGATGACGAAGATCGAGCCGGTGAGCACGACGGCGACCCGGGCCAGTAGCCCGGAGAACCGGCGCAGCCCCACCTGGAACTGGGTCTCCTCATGCCGTTCGCCCAGCCCGAGCGCAATCCGGCCGAACTGGGTACGCGCGCCGGTGGCGACCACCACGGCCGCCGCCGAGCCGGTCCGCACGAGCGTGCCCATAAGCGCACACGACGCAAGCTCTCCCAGCGCGGCGCCGGCGGGCACCGGCGCCGGCCCCTTGGCCACCGGTTGCGATTCGCCGGTGAGGACCGCCTCGTCACATTCCAGCGCGACCGAGGACAGGATGCGCACGTCTCCGGGCACCACCGAACCCAGCTCAAGGCGCACCACGTCTCCGGGCACCAGCGCGGTCACCTCGCACGATGTCCATCGGCCATCCCGGCACACCACCGCCCGGTGACGCAACTGGGAGTGCAGATCCTCGGCGGCGCGTTCGGCACGGTACTCATTGGCGAACCCCAGCACCACTCCGAACATGACGATCACGCCGATGATCAGTGCGTTGGCGCGCTCCCCGACGAAGAACGACACCGCGGCCGCCACCAGCAGCAGCACAAGCAAGGGGCTGCGTACCTGGCGGACGAGCACCGCGAGCGCACGGGCGTGATGGGTGCGCACCGCGTTCGGTCCCACCCGGGCCCATCGCGCCGCCGCCTCCGCCGAGGACAACCCCACTGAGGTCGTGGCGAGCCGAGCCAGGACTACCTCGGTGGGCAGTGTCGCCGCGTCCGAAATCGCCAGCACGGACGCATCCACGATCCCGGTACCCATACCCCAACTGTTACGCTGCCAGCAGAGCAGACTCACGCTGAGCCGCGCCAGCTATCGCCAGCTGTGACGTGGCATGAGCTATGACGTGGCCTCAGAGCAGCCTAGCCGTGGCACCGTCCGGGGGCGGACCGCGATCACGACGTTGCCGATCTTCTGCCCGGACTCGACGTACCGGTAGGCCTCCACTCCCGGGTGAAGTCCTGCGTGGTGTGGTCGATGACCCTGTCGGCGCCCAGCCCTCGCACCAGGTCGACGCCGTCCGGACCGCACACCGCGGTCACCTGGGCGCCCAGACACTTCAGCAGCTGGACCGCCGCCGAGCCGATGGCCCCGGTCGCCCCGTTGACCAGGATCTGCGTACCGTCTCGGACCGGGATCCTGCTGATGAACGACAGAGCGTAGTGTGCGCCCACCGTGACCTCTGGATGCCGTGTGGGTGATGCTCGCGATGTCGATGGTGACGATCTCCGATGTTACCGGCATCGCCGTGGCAAGCGTGGTGCTGGCGAGGCCCGCCTCGGCTGGCCAGCCGGCCGGGCGCCTCAGCGGGGGCGGACGTGCCGGTCGAGGAAGGCGAGTGCCCGTGACCAGGCGTCGGCCGCGGCGACCGGGCGGTAGACCGCCTCCCGGTCGTCGCTGTGGAAGGCGTGGCCGGCCCCGGCGTAGCTGACCAGCTCCGTCGGGGCGCCCGAGCGTGCGGCCGCGGCCCGTAGGGCGGCGATCTCGTCGGTGGAGATCAGGGCGTCTTCCTCGCCGTAGAGGCCGAGCCACGGCCCGCGCAACGACGGTGCCGCCTCCACCAAGGCGGGGATGCCGGGCCAGTACGGTGTGCTGACCCCGCCGCCGTAGAACGACACCGCCGCGGCGAGGGGGTGCCGGGTGGCGGTGTGCAGCGCGACCGTGCCACCCATGCAGAAGCCGATGATCGCGCTCCGCTCGGCGGGGAAGCCCGCGTCGAGGAGGTGCCCGAGCGCCGCGTCGATGTCGGCGTCGATGCCCGCGCCGGACAGGGTGCCCATCGTCGGCGTGGCCGCGGCCCAGCCGTCGGCCGGGTCCACCTCGTCCAGCCCGTCGCGGTGATATAGGTGCGGGGCCACGGTGAGCCAGCCGGCACCGGCGAGCCGGTCGCAGACGGAGACCAGGTACGGCGTGATGCCTCGGGCGTCCTGGACGACGACCATGCCGCCGCGCGGCGGGTCCTCCGCGGCCGGGGCGAGGACTGTGAGCGGCAGCCCGCCGCGGCCGCGGACGACCTGCGCCCGCAGCCGGGCCCTGTCTTCGGCGTGATGTCGTGTTCGATGGGACGTCGCGTCGTTCGTTCCGGTTGCCATGGCGCCATCCTTTCCGCCGGCGAGCCTTCCCGCCCGATCCGCCTGTCCTGCCCATGGTCCGTCGACCACCTGGCGTCTGGAACCGCCGCGGACCGGCGGATGCACCCGGACACGCCGGGCCGCGACACGCCGCCAGACAGGCCCCGACAGTCTGAAGGCGTCACGCTACTCCCTGTAGTGGCCTGGCGGGTGTCGCTGGACGGAGGGAGGACGCGGTGAGGCAACCACTGCCGAGGATGGCGGCGACCTGGGGGGGCGCGGTGGACCCGGCGCACGTCGACCGAACCGTCGGAGCCCTCCTGTGGTGAGCGGGGGACGGCATCGTGGCGGCGGCGAACATGATCCTCTTCCGGGACAGCGCCCCCAGTCGGGACACTCGGCGCCGTCGCCCCCACTGGCCTCGGGCGAGACCGGCCTGTCCGGCCTGGCCGGCCTGCCCGATCCGGCTGATCCGGCCGGACGGGCGTGGGCCCGGCTCGGCGGCGTCGACGGGCTCGGCACGCCCGGTGCCCGGCGGATCGCCGTCATCACCGTCGGCATGGCCCTGCTGATGGGTGTCCTGGTCTGGCTGTACGGAACGTCCGTCACCAGCCTGCGCCCCCGGGACCTGCCGATCCTCACCGTGGGCCCGGCACCCGCGGCGACCGCGCTCGCCGACCAGATCAGCCGGGTGGAGCCGGGCGCCCTCACGGTGCGCACGGTGCCGACGGTGGCCGCCGCCGACCGTGCGCTGCGCGAGCGTGACGCCTACGCCGCGATCGTCATCGGCGGCAACGGCCTGACTCTGCGGGTCGCCTCCGCGGCGAGCCCGGCGGTCACCGAGGCGCTGACCCGGGGCATCCGGGTGTTCATGCCAGGTCTGGAGATCCCGGTGGTCGACGTGGTGGCCAACGCGCCACGGGACCAGGCCGGCGGCGGGCTGGCGGCCGGTTACCTCCCGTTGACGCTGGTGATCACCGCGGCCGGCGTGCTGCTGGCGCGGATGGTGGGGTCGCGGGTGATCCGGCTCGCCGGGCTCGCCGCGCTCGCGGTGCTCTCCGGCTTCGCCGGGGCCGTCGCGCTGCAGGGGGCGTTGGACGTCCTGCCCGGGGAGTTCCTGACGACGATGGCGGTCGTGACGTTGCTGGCGCTGGCCGTCGCCGGGCCGGTCCTGGGACTCGGTGCGGTCGCGGGCGTGCCGGGTCTCGTCGCCGCGGTGCTGGTTCTGGTCGCCGGTGCCGCCCTGTCGGCGGCGGCCTCCGCACCGGAGATGCTGCCACAGCCCTGGGGCGACATCGGCCAGTTCGCGCCGCCGGGGGCGGGTGCCACGCTGCTGCGCTCGACGGCCTACTTCGACGGTGCCGGCGGTGGCCGTCCGGTACTGGTCCTCGCCGGCTGGTTCGTCGTCGGGCTGGGACTGGCGGTCGTCGGTCGGCGTGGCGCGGCCGCGTTGCCCACCCGAGGGCTCCGGGGCACCGGTTGGGAAGGGGAAGCCGGTCGGTCGGCTCCCCGGTCGGTGGTCTCCGGGACCCAGGGCCGGGGGACGGTGCCGGGCCCGATGGCTGGCCCGCCCGTCGGGCCGTCCGTCCACAGGAGGGGCGAATCCGCCTCAGGGTGACATCCGGCCCGAGCGTCCCGGCGCGCCGAGGCGGCATCCGAGCATAGGGTCGCAGACGTGGACCGCCGCATCTTCGGACTGGAGAACGAGTACGGCGTCACCTGCGTGTTCCGGGGGCAGCGACGGCTGTCCCCGGACGAGGTGGCACGGTACCTGTTCCGTCGTGTCGTGTCATGGGGACGCAGCAGCAACGTGTTCCTCAAGAACGGCGCCCGCCTCTACCTGGATGTCGGTAGCCATCCGGAGTACGCCACCCCGGAATGCGACTCCGTGCCCGACCTGGTCACCCACGACAAGGCCGGGGAACGCATCCTCGAGGGCCTGCTTGTCGAGGCCGAACGACGGCTGCGCGAGGAGGGCATCGCCGGCGACATCCATCTGTTCAAGAACAACACCGACTCCGCCGGCAACAGCTACGGCTGTCACGAGAACTACCTCGTCGGCCGGCACGGCGAGTTCTCGAAGCTCGCGGACGTGCTGGTGCCGTTCTTGGTCAGCCGGCAGATCCTGTGTGGCGCGGGCAAGGTGCTGCAGACCCCGCGGGGCGCGGTGTACTGCATCTCCCAGCGCGCCGAGCACATCTGGGAGTCGGTGTCCTCGGCGACCACCCGGTCCCGGCCGATCATCAACACCCGTGACGAGCCGCACGCCGACGCCGAGCGGTTCCGGCGGCTGCACGTGATCGTCGGCGACTCGAACATGAGTGAGACGACCATGCTGCTCAAGCTCGGGGCGACCGACCTGGTGCTGCGGATGATCGAAGCCGGCGTGATGCTGCGGGACATGACCCTGGAGAACCCGATCCGGGCGATTCGCGAGGTCAGCCACGACATGACCTGCCAGCGCAGGATCAAGCTGGCCAACGGGCGTGAGGTCAGCGCGCTGGACATCCAGCGGGAGTACTACTCCAAGGCGGTCGAGTTCGTGGAGCGCCGCGGCGGGGACGAGGTCGCCAAGCGGGTGCTCGACCTGTGGGGCCGCACCCTGCTCGCGATCGAGACCGACGACCTTGAGCTCGTCGCCCGTGAGATCGACTGGGTGACGAAGTACGTGCTCATCGAGCGGTTCCGGCACAAGCACGGGCTGTCGCTGGCCTCGCCGCGGGTCGCCGAGCTCGACCTGAAATACCACGACATCCACCGTGCCCGGGGCCTGTACTACCGGATGGAACGGGCTGGTCTGGTCGAGCGCGTCACCCGTGACCTCGACGTCTTCGAGGCCAAGTCACGCCCCCCGCAGACCACCCGCGCCCGGCTGCGCGGCGAGTTCATCAAGCGCGCCCAAGAGAAACGCCGGGACTTCACGGTCGACTGGGTCCACCTGAAGCTCAATGATCAGGCTCAGCGTACGGTCCTGTGCAAGGACCCGTTCCGTTCCGTCGACGATCGGGTCGACAAGCTCATCGCCAGTATGTGAGGACTCGAGCCCCTGTGATGTTCGTGCCGCGACGCGCCGGCGTCGTCCTGCCCTTCGCGTCAGCCCGTTCCGGCTCGCGTGGCAGCGGCCGTCGGCCGTCCGCCACCCGCCGGCACCTGCTCGCGGGTGCCGTGCTGCCCGCCGTGCTGCTCGCCCCGCTCCTGGCCGGTTGCGGCGCCTCCGACGCCCCCGACGGCACCAGGGCGGCGCCGGTGCCCTCCCGGACGGCCGTCGACGACACCTCCGGGCGGGTCCCCGCGGTCGCGGGTGCCACCGACCTGAGCCGCAAGCCGATCTCCGCGGCGGGCCGGGGGACGGCGCCGGCCACGCTGGTCACCACCGATCTCGTGACCGGTCACGGCGCGGTCGCCTCCGCCACCAGCACCGCCACCGTCCGGTACGTGGGCGTGCTCTGGCGCGACGGCAAGGAGTTCGACAGCAGTTGGGCGCGGGGCCAGCCGGCGACCTTCCCGCTGGACGGCACGATCGCCGGCTTCGGGCAGGGCATCGACGGGATGCGCGTCGGCGGCCGCCGCCAGATCATCATCCCGCCCGACCTCGGGTACGGCCCGGTGGGGGGACGTCCGCCGACGATCCTCGCCGACGACACTCTGGTGTTCGTGGTGGACCTGATCGCGGTCGTCGGGGCCACGCCGGGCGTCGGGGCCGGCGCCGGCCAGCCGTAGCCCACCGGCCCTCACCCGGCCCGGCCGCGGGTGGCCCGGTGGGCGCGACCGGTGCGCCAGCGGTGGGGCGGGGACGGGGTGGTGCGTGGCCGGTGAACTCCGGCGGCTACCCTTTGCGGGTGTGTCCCGGCGACGGGTGGAGCGGCTCCTCAACCTGACGATGTGCCTGATGGCGACATCGCGCTTCCTCACCGTGTCCCAGATCGGCGAGCTGGTGGAGGGCTACGAGCCCGGGCGCACCGAGGAAGAGCAGGACGCCTTCCGGCGGATGTTCGAGCGGGACAAGGCGTATCTGCGGGAGATCGGCATCCCCCTGGAGACCGGCGCGGACTCGGCGTTCAGCAACGAGATCGGCTACCGTATCCGCCGCGGCGACTACGCGCTGCCCGACATCGCCCTGGAACCGGACGAGGCCGCGGCTTTGGCCGTCGCCGGCTCGCTGTGGTCGAGCACGGCGCTCGCCGGGCCCGCCGCCAGCGCACTGCGCAAGCTCGCCGCGGGCGGGGCCGCGGTGAGTGCTGGCGGGCTCGGCGTGCTCGACGGCTTTGAACCGCGGGTCGATGCAACCGAGCCGGCCTTCGAGCAGTGCCTCGCGGCGGTCCAGGCCGGTCGGACCATCCGCTTCCCGTACCGGAAGGTCGGTGAGACGGACTCCGCCGACCGGCACGTCGAGCCCTGGGGTGTGCTGTCCTGGCGGGGGCGGTGGTACCTCGCCGGGCACGACCTGCACCGTGGTGCGGCCCGGGTGTTCCGGCTGTCCCGGTTCACCGGCCCGGTGCGTATGGTCGGACCGGCCGGCGCGGTCCAGGTCCCGCCAGGGGTCGACCTGCGGGCGATGGTCTCGGCGCAGGCCCCCCCGGACCGCTTCCGGACCGCCACGCTGGCGGTCCGCCGGGGCAGCGCGCACGCGCTGCGACGGTACGCCCGCCCGGCGGCGTCGCCGTCGCCGGCCGACGCCGATCCGTCGTCGGACACGAATCCACCGCCGGGCATGGATCTGCTGGAGATGGACTTCGCCGACACCGAACAGCTCGCCCGGTGGATCGTCGGATCGGGTCCGGACGTCGTCGTCGTCGACCCACCCGAGCTGCGCGCGGCTGTGGTCGGTCGGCTCCGGGCGGCCCTCACGGGCACCGCCGCCCGCGGCGTGGCGTCCCCACCTGCGGGGGTGCGCCGCGACGAACGCCCGGTGAGCGCCCGATGATCCGCCGTGCGGTGCCCGCCCCGGTTCATCGTCCGGCGCTCGCCCCGGGCACGCGGTGAGCGCCGCCACCGACCGGCTGAGCCGGCTGCTCGCGCTCGTCCCCTGGTTGCGGGCGCATCCCGGGATCTCCCTGACCGAGGCGGCGGTGGCCTTCGGGGTCACCCCCCGCCAGCTGCGCGACGACCTCGACCTGCTGTTCGTCTGCGGCCTGCCCGGCGGTGCGCCCGGGGACCTCATCGACCTGAGCTATTCCGGTGATCAGATCACCGTCGTCGATCCGCAGACTCTCGACCGGCCGCTGCGGCTGTCGGTCGACGAGGCGACGGCCCTGATCGTCGCCGCCCGCGCGCTCGCCGACGTGCCCGGCCTCGCCGGCCGCGAGGCCCTGGACCGGGCGCTGGAGAAGCTGGAGGAGGCGGCCGGCACCGCCGCCGTCGGCCAGGTACGCGTCACCCTCGACGTCCACGACGAGGTCCTCGCGGTGGTGCAGCGGGCGCTGCGGGACCGCCGGCGGGTGCATCTGCGCTACCTGGTGTGGTCCCGCGACGAGCTGACCGAGCGCGACGTCGACCCGATGCGGGTGCTGGTCCAGGACGGCCGCTGGTACCTGGAGGGATGGTGCCACCGGGCGGAGGCGGTGCGGCTGTTCCGGCTGGACCACATCGACGGGCCGGGCGGGGTGACGATCCTCGACGCCCCGGCGGTCCCGCCGCCGGGTACGGTGTCCCGCGACACCAGGGAGGGGATCTACCGGCCCGGCCCGGCGGACGTGCGGGTCGTGCTGGAGCTGGCGTCCCCGGCCCGGTGGGTGGCCGACTACTACCCGGTCACCGAGGTGCGCGAGCTGCCCGGCGGACGGCTCGAGGTCACGCTGTACGCCGGGGAGACCTCCTGGCTGCACCGGCTGGTCCTCGGTCTCGGGGCCGACGTGCGGGTGGTCGAGCCGCCGGCGCTCGCCGAGGAGGTGCACGCCTTGGCCCGCCAGGCCCTGCTCGCCTATGGGCTCACGCCGACCGCCGAGTAGGGTGATCGGTGTGCTCTGGGCGCTCCTCTACCTCGTCCTCATCGTCGGCGCGCTCGCCCTGCTGGCGCTCAGTGCGTGGCGGGTGTGGCAGAAGATGCGCGCGGTGCGGGCCGCCACGACGGAGCTGTCCGCGCGGGTCTCGGCCCTGGCCTCGGACACCGCGGCGCTCGCGGCGCGGCTCGACCACGCCGAGGTCAGCGCGCGGCTTGCCGAACGCACGTCCTGACCGGATCCGCTTGACCGGATCCGTGGTCCCCGTGTGATCCGCCGGGAGTGACCGTCGCGTGACGTCGATCGTGCCATATGGTGTTGTGTTGCCACAATCCAGGACTTCCGGCTTGACGAGGTAGCGATCGGTGATGATTTGGGGTTTCTGGTGTCGTTGTGGACACGCTTTGCCCGCTGAGTGCTACGAGCTATCGTGCAGGTCGGCTTCGTTGCGCATCCGTCATCTCCGGGATACCCGCACGCCGTCTATCCTCTCCTAGGCTGGCGGACGTAGCATCGATCGCACCGGTCGTCGGACCGGGCCCGGTACCGCGCTCATCGGAGGACGCCGACCATGCCAAATCTGGGCACCACCGAAATCATCATCATCGCCCTCGTCGTTCTGGTGCTGTTCGGGTCGAAGAAGCTTCCTGACGCCGCGCGTTCCTTCGGTCGTTCGTTGCGCATCTTCAAGGCCGAGACAAAGGGCCTGCGCGAGGATGACCAGCCCGCGCCCGCGGCGCAGCCGGCCCCGTTGCCGATCGAGGCCCAGTCGCCGGTGGCCCAGCCGCAGGCCGCCGCGCTCGGTCAGGCCGCCGCGCCCGGTCAGGCCCCCGCCTCGTCCGTGAACGCCACCGCGTCCGTGAACGGCACCGCCTCGGCCGCCGACCGGGGCTGACCTCACGGCGGTCCCACGGCCTGTCGGGCGTCCGCCGGCGCCCCTTCCTCCTTCCTCTCGACCAGGAGCCGCCGACGTGCCAGGGTTGCCCACGCCGCAAAGGCTCGTCGCATCGGTGAACCACCGCCGCACGCGCACTGTCGAGGACAGTCGCATGCCGCTCACCGAGCATCTGCGTGAGCTGCGCAACCGCGTCGCCATCGCGCTCCTCGCGTTCGCGGTCGCCGGTGTCGTCTGTTTCATCTTCGAGCCGCGCATCTTCGACTGGCTCAAGGCGCCGTACTGCGACCTGCCGGCGAGCAAGCGGTTCAGCCCGGATGGCCTGGCAGCGGACGACTGCACCCTGTACTTCTTCGGTATCCTCGACGCGTTCACCATCCGCCTGAAGATCTCTATGATCGCCGCGGCGGTGGTCTCCTCGCCGGTGTGGCTGTATCAGCTCTGGTCCTTCATCACCCCTGGTCTGCACCGTCACGAGCGGCGCTGGTCGCTGACCTTTGTCGGCGTCTCCCTCGCCCTGTTCGCCACCGGCGCGGTCTTCGCCTACCTGACGTTGTCGACCGGGCTGGGCCTGCTGCTCGGCTTCGGCGGCAACGGGCTGGTCAGCGTCCTGGACGGCAACCGGTACCTCAGCTACGTCCAGGCGATGCTGCTGATCTTCGGACTGTCATTCGAGGTTCCGCTGCTCGTCACGATGCTGAATCTGGCCGGGATCATCAGCACCGCCAAGCTGCGGTCCTGGCGGCGGGCCGAGATCTTCCTGGTGTTCGTGTTCGCTGCGATCGTCACCCCCAGCCAGGACCCGTTCACCATGCTCGCGCTGGGCCTGCCCATGGTGGTCCTCTACGAGGTCGCACTGATCATCGGCTGGCTTAACGACCGGCGGGTGGCCCGCCGCGGGGACACCTCCCCGTACACCGACCTGGACGACGACGAGACCTCCCCGCTGGACTTCGACGACGCCCCGCCCCGCTCGGCGGGCCCCGCGGCGACGGCCACGTCGCCCGGCACGGCGGACCCGGCCGGCACCGGGTCGTCGACACCCGTCGGCGCGGGGACGGCCCCCGTCTCCCCGGGCTTCTCGGGTACCGACGTCACCCACGGCGACATCACCTGACGGGCCTACGGCGACATCACCTGATGGTCGTCGGTTCCTCCCCGGCCGGTCGGGACCGGCGTAAACCGGTCGGCTGCCGGCCGTCGCGTCCCGTAGGGTGGCTGATGTGTCCTCCACGCCCGAGATTCTTGTGGAGTTCGCCGCTGGCCTCCCCTTCGGGCTCGACCCGTTCCAGTTCGAGGCGGTTGCGGCGCTGGCGGCCGGTGAAGGGGTGCTCGTCGCGGCCCCGACGGGAGCGGGTAAGACGGTCGTCGGCGAGTTCGCCGCCCATCTCGCCCTGCGCACCGGGACGCGTTGCTTCTACACGACGCCGATCAAGGCGCTGTCGAACCAGAAGTACGCCGATCTCGTCTCCCGCTACGGCGCCGCCTCGGTCGGCCTGCTGACCGGGGACACCTCCCGCAACGGCGACGCCCCGATCGTGGTGATGACCACCGAGGTCCTGCGCAACATGCTCTACGCCGGCCCGGCCGACAACGGCCGGCTGGACGACCTCGGCTACGTCGTCATGGACGAGGTGCATTACCTCGCCGACCGCCAGCGCGGCGCCGTGTGGGAGGAGGTCATCATCCATCTGCCGGCGCAGGTCCGGCTGGTCTCCCTGTCCGCGACGGTGAGTAACGCCGAGGAGTTCGCCGAGTGGCTGGTCACGGTGCGCGGCCACACCCGGGTCATCGTCAGCGATCATCGTCCCGTTCCGCTGTGGCAGCATGTGCTCGCTGACCGCACCCTGTACGACCTGTTCCTCGAGGACACTCCTGGCACCCCGCCGCCGGGCGGACCCGCGGCACTCCGTGCCGTCCTGGATGATGATCTCGCCCGGTCGAGGTGGAGCGCCGGGGTCGAGGCCGGATTCGAGGTAGCCGGCACCCGGCGCGCCACCATCGGCGATCGGGACCGCGGCGATCGGGACCGCGGCGATCGGGACCGCGGCGATCGGGACCGCGGGCGGGAGCGGGAGCGGCCCGGCGGGCGGGACCGGGGCGGTAACCGTAACGGCGAACGGGGCCGGGACACCCAGAGGGGTCGCGGTGGCGACCGTGGTCGCAATGGGGGTGCCGGCCGGGCGCCCGTGGCAGACTTCCCCGCGGCCCGTGGTGGTCCGACGGCGGTCGGTGGACGAGTGGTGAACCCGGACCTGCTGCGGCTGGCCCGCGAGGAGAGCCGGGCGCTGTCGGGGGGCTATCCCACGGTCGGCCGCGGCCGGGGGGCGCCCGGCGCGCGCCGGCGGACGTGGGTGCCGGGCCGGCCGGAGGTCGTCGAACGGCTCGACCGCGACGGCCTGCTCCCCGCGATCGTCTTCGTGTTCAGCCGGGCCGGCTGCGATGCGGCGGTCACCTCCTGCGTGCGTGCGGGTCTGCGGCTCGTCGGCCCCGCGGAGCAGCAGCGGATCCGGACCCTGGTCCGGGAACGCACCGCCGGGATCCCCGAGACTGACCTCGCCGTGCTCGACTACTGGGCGTGGCTGGAGGGGCTGGAACGCGGCATCGCCTCTCACCACGCCGGCATGCTGCCAACCTTCAAGGAGATCGTCGAGGAGCTGTTCGTCCAGGGGCTGGTCCGGGTGGTTTTCGCCACGGAGACCCTGGCACTCGGCATCAACATGCCCGCCCGCACGGTCGTGCTGGAGCGGCTGACGAAGTTCAACGGCGAGAGCCGCGTGGACATCACCCCAGGGGAGTACACTCAGCTGACGGGCCGCGCCGGGCGGCGCGGCATCGACGTGGAGGGCCACGCGGTCGTCCTGTGGCAGCCGGGGCTGGACCCGCTCGCACTCGCGGGGCTGGCCTCCACGCGGACCTATCCGCTGCGCTCGTCGTTCCGGCCGTCGTACAACATGGCCGTCAACCTGGTCGGCAGGCTCGGGCGGGAGCGGGCACGTACCGTGCTGGAGTCGTCGTTCGCGCAGTTCCAGGCCGACCGGGCCGTGGTGGGCCTGGCCCGGGCGGTGCAGCGCAACACCGAGGCGATCGACGCGAAGCGCGAGGCGTTGAGCTGCGACAAGGGTGACATCGGCGAGTACGACCGGTTGCGCCGGGAGATTGCCGAGCGGGAGGCCGCGCTGTCGCGGGAGGGTTCCGCGCGCCGGCGGGCCGAATCCGCGGCGGCGCTCGCCCGGCTGCGGACCGGGGACATCGTGCGGGTACCCGCCGGGCGGCGCAGCGGGCTCGCCGTCGTGCTCGACGCCGACGTCGCCGCGAGCGCCGCCGACGGCCCGCGGCCGGTGGTGCTCACCGCGGACAGGCAGGTCCGCAGGCTGTCCCTGACTGACTTCCCGATCGCCGTCGAACCGCTCGGCCGGGTCCGGGTGCCGCGGTCGTTCAACCCGCGCTCGCCGCAGTCGCGCCGGGATCTGGCCTCCTCCCTGCGCGCCGCCGACGTCAACCCCGATGCCCCTCCGGGCCGGCGGGCCAGGGTCCGTTCGGCCGCGGCGGACGACGCCGAGCTCGCCCGGCTGCGCCGGGCCCTGCGCGCCCATCCGGTGCACGACTGCCCGCGCCGCGAGGAGCACCTGCGTTCCGCCGAGCAGGTCAACCGGCTGGTCAAGGAGACCGCCGCGATCTCGCGGAAGGTGGAGGGCCGGACGAACACGGTCGCGAAGACGTTCGACCGGGTCCGTGCCGCGCTCGAGGACCTCGGCTACCTGGACGGGGACAGCGTCACCGCCGCCGGGCGGGTGCTCGCGCGCATCTACTCGGAGCAGGACCTGCTCGTCGCCGAATGCCTGCGCGCCGGCATCTGGGACGATCTCACCCCGCCGGCGCTGGCCGCCGCCGTGTCCACGCTGGTGTTCGAGCCGCGCGGCGACGACGCCGGCGTCCCGGCGCTGCCGGGCGGCGCGGCGCTGCGCGACTGCCTCGCTGAGATGGTCCGGCTGTCGGAGCGGCTCGCCGAGGCCGAGCAGGCCCACCGGCTCGCGTTCCTGCGCCCGCCCGAGCTCGGATTCGTCGCCGTCGCGCACGACTGGGCCGCGGGCCGCGCGTTGGAACGGGTGCTGACCGACAGTTCCGTGGAACTGACCGCCGGCGACTTCGTCCGGTGGATGCGCCAGCTCATCGACATCCTTGACCAGATCGCGCAGGTCGCCCCGATGGTGCAGCCGGACCCGGGTGCGCCGGGCGCGCCGGACGGCGCGCGGGTGCGCCGGACCGCCCGGGCGGCGATGGACGCCGTCCGGCGCGGAGTCGTCGCTTACGCGATGAGCGTCTGAGCCATGGTCCTTTCCCGTGCCATGGTCCCTTCCCGCGCGGTACGCGCGCTCGGTCTGGTCCTCGGCGCCGTGCTGGATGGGCTGCTCGCCGACCCGGCGCGGCTGCATCCGGTCGCCGGGTTCGGGCGGGCCGCGTCCCGGCTGGAGAACCGGCTCTACCGGGACGGCCGGGCGGCCGGAGCGCTGCACACCGCGGTGCTGCTCGCCGCGGTCGCCGTGCCCGCCGTCGCCGCTGAACGCGCCGCTGAACGCGCCGCTGAACGCGCCGCTGAACGCGCCGCTGAACGCGCCGCTGAACGCGCCGCTGAACGCGCCGCTGAACGCGCCGTCGCGCTCACGGCGGCGGTCACGTGGACTGTCCTCGGTGGCGCCTCGCTGCGCCGTCAAGGCCGACGCCTCGGCGAGGAGCTGCGCGCCGACGATCTCGCCGCGGCCCGGGAACGGCTCCCGGCGCTGTGCGGACGCGACCCGGCGTCGCTGGACGCCGCCGGGATCGCCCGCGGCGCGATCGAGTCCATCGCCGAGAACACCTCCGACGCGCTGGTCGCCCCACTGTGGTGGGGGGCGCTCGCCGGACTGCCCGGCCTGGTCACCTACCGGGCGATCAACACCCTCGACGCGATGATCGGGCACCACAGCCCCCGGTACGAACGCTTCGGCTGGGTGGCGGCGCGCCTCGACGATCTGGCGAACCTGCTCCCGGCGCGGGTGTGCGCGCTGGTGACCTGCGCGTGCGCCCCGGTCGTCGGCGGTTCGGCGGTCGACGCGTACTGGGTCATGCGCCGGGACGGCCGGTCGCATCCCAGCCCCAACGCTGGGATGGTGGAAGCCGCGTTCGCCGGGGCGCTGGGGCTGCGGCTCGGGGGAGAGCTGCGCTACCCCTACCGCGTCGAGCACCGGCCGGAGCTTGGGTTCGGCCGGCGGCCGCAGGGCGCGGACGTCGCAGCCGCGGCCCGGTTGTCCGCGGCGGTGAGCGTGGTGTGTGTCGCGCTGGCGGCGGCGGCGGCTCCGGTGGCGCGGCTGGTCGCCTCCGTCCTGACCGCGCGGCTGGGCCTCGGCCTCGGTACCGGATCCGGACGCTCTGGCTTCGGGGGGAGGGAGCGCGGCCGGTGAGCGGGGGACTGTTGGTCGCCGGGACCGCGTCGGACGCCGGCAAGAGTGTGCTGACCGCGGGGATCTGCCGGTGGCTGGCGCGGGAGGGGGTGCGGGTCGCCCCGTTCAAGGCGCAGAACATGGCGTTGAACTCAGCGGTCACCGCCGACGGTGCGGAGATCGGCCGGGCCCAGGCGATGCAGGCAGCGGCGGCCGGTGTGGAACCGGAGGCAGCGATGAACCCGGTGCTGCTCAAACCGGGGGGTCAGCGGCACAGCCAGCTTGTCGTGCTGGGCCGCCCGGTCGCCGAGGTCGACGCGCTCGGCTACCGCCCGTACAAGGAACGGCTGGCCGCGATCGTCCTGGAGTGCCTGGACGACCTGCGCGGCCGGTTCGACGCGGTGATCTGTGAGGGGGCCGGTTCCCCGGCGGAGATCAACCTGCGCTCGACCGACATCGCCAACATGGGCCTGGCGCGCGCCGCGAACCTGCCGGTGATCGTGGTCGGCGACATCGACAAGGGCGGGGTCTTCGCCGCCCTGTTCGGCACGCTGGCCCTGCTCGATGCGGCCGACCAGGCGTTGGTCGCCGGCTGGGTGATCAATCGGTTCCGTGGCGACGCCCGGCTGCTCGAACCCGGGCTGCGCCAGATCGAACGGCTCACCGGCCGGCCGGTGCACGGCGTCGTCCCCTGGAAGGCGGGGTTGTGGCTGGACGTCGAGGACTCCCTCGACCTCGCCGCCTTCCCCGATGCCGAGCCTTCCCCCGGGCCCGGGACAGCAGTCGGGTCGCACGCCGGTCGGCGGGAGGTGCTGCGGGTCGCCGTCATCCGGCTGCCCCGGCTGTCGAACGTGACTGACATCGACGCGTTGCGCGCCGAGCCCGGGGTCGCGGTGCGCCTGGCCACCCGATCGGACGAGCTCGTCGACGCCGACCTCGTGATTCTGCCGGGCACCCGTTCCACCGTCGAGGACCTGCGCTGGCTGCGTCGCTGCGGTCTCGCCGCGACCCTCGCCGAGCGCGCCGCCGCCGCCCGCCCGGTGCTGGGTATCTGTGGCGGCTACCAGATGCTCGGCCGTCGCATCCGTGACGACGTCGAATCGGGTGCGGGTGAGGTCGAGGGTCTCGGCCTGCTCCCGGTCATCACCACGTTCGACCCGGTGAAGCTGCTCGGTCGCCGCGCGGCCACCGATGCCGCCGGCCGGCCGCTGACCGGCTATGAGATCCGGCACGGGCGGCTGACCGTCGAGGACCATCCGGACGGCGCCCCGTTCGCCGCGGATGGGGTGCGCGTCGGCGCGGTCGCCGGCACGAGCTGGCACGGAGTGCTGGAGAACGACGCGTTCCGTCGCGCCTATCTCGCCGACGTGGCCACGGCCGCGGGGCGTTCGTTCGTCCCGGCGTTCACGCGTTTCGCCGATGTCCGGCAGCGCCGCCTCGACGCCCTCGGTGACCTCGTCGCCGACCATCTCGACACCGGCGCCCTGCGCCGCCTGCTCGCCGAGGGCACACCCGCCGGCCTGCCGTTCGTTCCTCCGGGCGCACCCTGATAATCAACGGTGTTGACATCGTCGCACCGCATAAAATCAATCATGAAAACCACCGCCAATAGCATCTGGTGGAGAGAATCTCCTTGCCGGAGACGCCCGTGGCAGGGGCAGGGGTTGACCGTTACCCGGAACGCTGTGGAGTGGAAAGTGGTGCAGGTGGGCGACGGACGGCTCGAGATCGACGGGGTGTCGAAACGGTACGGCGACGTCGTCGCGTTGGAGTCGATGACGTTCGAGGTGCGGGCCGGCGAGCTGTTCGGGTTCGTCGGCAGCAACGGTGCCGGGAAGACGACGGCGATGCGTATCGCCCTCGGGGTGCTCGCGGCGGATTCCGGGGTCGTGCGTTATGACGGCGTTCCGCTGACGTTGCGTACCCGCCGCCGGATCGGCTACATGCCGGAGGAGCGCGGCCTGTACCCGCGGATGCGGGTGGGTGAGCAGCTCGTCTACCTCGCGCAACTGCACGGAATGGGGCTGGCGGCGGCCCGTCGCGCAGTGGCGCGGTGGACCGAGCGGCTGGGGGTGTCCAGCCGGTTGGACGACGAGGTGCAGAAGCTCAGCCTCGGTAACCAGCAGCGGGTGCAGCTGGCCGCCGCGCTCGTGCACGATCCGGTCGTCCTGATACTCGACGAGCCGTTCTCCGGATTGGACCCGGTGGCCGTCGATGTGATGAGCGAGGTGCTGCGGGAGCGTCGCGCCGCCGGGGTTCCGGTGATGTTCTCCAGCCATCAGCTCGATCTCGTCGAGCGGTTGTGCGACCGGGTCGGGATCGTGCGGGCGGGCCGGATAGTCGCCTGCGGTTCGGTCGACGAGTTGCGCGCGGGCGGTGATCTGCAGGTGGTGGTGGACGCGCCGGCGGCGCCGCCGGGCTGGGCCGACGGGATACCGGGGGTCGTCGTGCGTCACCGGGACGGGCCGCGGACGGTGCTGGGCCTCGCCGCGGGTGCCGACGACCAGGCGGTGCTGCGCGCAGCGCTGGCCACGGGCCCGGTGCGGGAGTTCCGTCGTCGCCGGCCGTCGCTGACCGAGCTGTTCCGTAACGTCGTCGTGCAGGCCGGGCAGCAGCCGGGGAGTGGGGCGTTCCCGGAGAACGCGGCGTGAGCGTGCGGGGGCCGGATGGCGCGGCGCAGGGGTCGGGCCGGGTGATCCGGCTGATCGCCCGGCGGGAGATCGTGACGAGGACCAGGTCGCGGGCCTTCCAGATCACCACGGGGCTGTTCGTCCTCGGGATCGGCGCCATGGTGGTGCTGATGTCCCTGACCGGCGGCTCGTCGGCGAGCCGGATCGCGTTGACCGCGGTCGACTCCCGGCAGGCGGCGACGGTCGAGGCTACGGCCCGGTCGCTGGGCGAGGACGTCGAGGTCCGTGCGGTGGCGGATCGGGCGGCCGGCGAGCGGGCCGTGCTCGATGGTGACGTCGACGCGTTCGTCCGCGTGGTTGCGGCCTCTGGCGCGGCGGGGAACGCCGTCTACCGGGTGGTCGTCAAGAAGGAGCTCGGCGACCGGCTGGCGTCGGTGTTGAGTCTCGCCGCCCGGCAGATCGCGCTCGAGCGCCAGGTCGTGGGGCTCGGTGGTGATCCGGCCGTCGTGGGGCGGGCCGTGTCCGCGGCCACGGTCCAGGTCAGCGCCCTGCGGCCGGCCTCGGAACGGGACGGGGCCCGGCTGCTGCTCGGCCTGCTCTCCGGCGGGCTGATTTACCTGTCTCTGCTGATCTTCGGTCCGGCCGTGGCGCAGGGGGTGATTGAGGAGAAGACCAGCCGGGTGGTGGAGCTGCTGCTGGCGACGGTGCGCCCGTGGCAGCTGATGGCCGGCAAGGTTATCGGGATCGGCGCCGTGGCTCTCGGTCAGTTGACGCTGATCGGGGTGGTCGGCGTGTCGTTGGGCCTGGCGACCGGGCAGCTCGACATCCCGGCCGGAATCGCGATCGGATCGGTCGCGCTGGCGCTGCTGTGGTACCTGCTCGGGTTCGCCGTGTATGCGCTGCTGTTCGCGGCCGCCGGGGCGCTGGTGTCCCGGCAGGAGGACGCCGGCGGGGTCACGGCGCCGATGATCTTATTGATCATCGTCCCGTACGTGCTGGGCATCTCGGTGCTTCCGGGGTCGCCGGACAGCGGCCTCATCCTGGCGCTGGCGATGATTCCGCTGTTCGCGCCGGTCCTGATGCCGATGGTGATCGGGATCGGCAGCGTCGCGGGGTGGCAGGTGGTGGTCGCGATGGCGCTGACGCTCGCGCTGATCGGGGCCCTGGTCTGGCTGGCCGGGCGGGTGTACGGCAATGCGGTGAAGCGCGGCGGGACTCGGGTGCCGATCCGGGAGGCGCTAGGGAGCTCGGCATGACTCGGCGTCTGGTCGGTACCATCCGGGACGGGCGGGTCCATCGGACATCGACCGGGACACCGGGACCCCGGACACGCCGGGACCCGGGGGACACACAGAGACCCCGGGGACACCGAGAACAGGGAACGAGGAGCGGTTCGTGCGAGACATCGCCGTCTTCAGCGGCAGTGCCCATCCGAGTCTCGCCGAGGAGATCTGCACACACCTCGACGTGCCGCTGCATCGGGTGCGGGTGCAGCGTTTCGCCAACGACTGCCTGGAGGTCCAGCTTCCCGCGAACTGCCGGGAACGCGACGTGTTCCTCATCCAGCCGCTGGTCGCACCGGTGCAGGAGAACCTTGTCGAGCTGCTGCTGATGCTGGACGCGGCGCGCGGGGCGTCGGCGGCGCGCACGACGGTCGTGCTGCCGCACTATGCCTACGCCCGCTCGGACAAGAAGGACGCGCCGCGGATCTCGATCGGCGGGCGGCTGGTCGCGGACCTGCTCGTCACCGCGGGTGCGAACCGCGTCCTCGCGATGACCCTGCACTCGCCGCAGGTCCACGGTTTCTTCAGCGTGCCGGTGGATCATCTGCATGCATTGCGGGAACTCGCCGCGCACTTCCGCCGCTACGAGCTGTCGAACACGACGGTGGTCTCCCCGGACCTCGGCAACGCCAAGGAAGCGGCGGCGTTCGCCCGGATGCTCGGGGTGCGGGTGGCGGCGGGGGCCAAGCAGCGTTTCGCCGACGACCGGGTCAGCATCAGCACGGTCATCGGTGACGTGGCCGGCCGGGACGTCATCGTGCTCGACGACGAGATCGCCAAGGGCAGCACCGTGCTCGAGCTGCTCGAGCGGCTGCGTGAGCTGAATGTGCGGTCGGTGCGGGTGGCGTGCACGCACGGGCTGTTCGCGGCGGGTGCGCTTAAGCGCATCGGCGACCAGCCCGAGGTCGCCGAGATCGTGTGCACGAACACGGTGCCGATTCCGGCGGGGGACCGGGTGCCGAAGCTGAAGATCCTCACGGTTGCCCCGGCGCTCGCCGAGGCCATCCGCCGCATCCACAACGGCGAGTCCGTCAGCGCTCTCTTCGACGCCTGACCGTCGCGTCGACCTGGCCGGGTCCCGGACAGTCCCGGACACGGGTCCGCCTGATCGCGCGGCGGCCACGTTATGGGGAGCAAGGCACGGTCCAGGGCCCGCAGACCGTCCTCAGGTCCCCCAAATTCGCCGGCCTCCGGCTACGCAACGGGGTAGTCCACTTCGCGGCTGCGGCGCTAAGCTGGGGAGCATGGCCTGGCGATGTTGATCCGCACCTGAGTCCGGGCTCGCGCGCCGGCTGTACGCCTACGCGTTCTGCGACGAGCTCGTCCTGCTCTACCCGGTGTACCCGCTGTTGTTCGTCGACGCCGGGTTGTCGCCGGCGGAGATTTCCGCGCTGTTCATCGTGTGGTCGGTGACGTCCTCCCTCCTGGAGATCCCCTCCGGGCTGTGGGCGGATACGGTCTCTCGGCGGCTGCTGTTGATGATCGGTCCGGCGCTGGCGGCACTCGGTTTCGCGCTGTGGACGTTTAAGCCATGCTTTGCGGCGTTTGCCGCCGGGTTCGTGCTCTGGGGGGCGGGCAGCGCACTACGGTCGGGCACGCTCCAGGCTGTCGTCTACACCGAGCTGACCCGGCTGGACGCGGTCGCCGCCTATCCCAGGCTGATCGGCCGGTCGCGATCCTTCGCCTCGGCCGCTGTCCTCGTCGCTACCGGGCTCGCGTCCCCCGTCATCGCTTTCGGTGGTTACCGAGCCGTGGGAATCGCCAGCGTCGCCGTGGTCCTGCTTGGGGTACCGCTCGGGGCGTCGCTACCCGACTCCCGGGGACACCTCGACGGCCCCGACTACTTGGACGGCCCTGATCACCGCAAAGATGATCATTCTGGTGGCGGTGAGTTCGGCCCTGACGGAAGAAGCGGGAGGACGGCGCGGGCCGCAAGGGCCGGGGAGCGCGACGAGACTGGTAGCGGCCGGCCCGGCGATCGGAACGGCGGCGATCGGAACGGCGATGCCGGGACCGGCCGGGGCTTCGCGGTGGTGTGGCGGACGGGTCTGGCCGAGGCGGGACGGGTGCCCGCGGTGCGCCGGGCCCTAGTGGTAGTGGCGGTCGTCACGGGTTTCACCGCGCTCGACGAATACGTTCCGCTTCTCGTCGCGTCGACGGGTGCCCCGGCGGCCGAGGTGGCGCTGTGGGTGCTGCTCGTATCGGCCGGGGGCTTGGTGGGCGGCTGGTTCACGGGCCGGGGGGCGGCGCGGATGCCGATGCTGCTCGCGACCGCGGCGGTCTGCCTGACCGTGGGGGCGATCAGCGGTCGTCCCGCGGGATCCGTCGGCGTCGCCGTCGCGTTTGGGATCTTCGAGTGGGCGATCGCCACGGCCGACGCCCGGCTGCAGGCGGTGATCCCCGACCGGGCCAGGGCGACGGTCACCTCGATGGCGGCGGTCGGCTCCGAGGTGGGGGCGGTCGCCGTGTTCGCCGGCTACGCGGTGGGGTCGACCTGGGCGGCTCCGGGGCCGCTGTTCGCCGCGGCGAGCGTGCCCTACCTGGTCGTGGCCGTCGTCTTGGCCCGCGCCGACCGCCGGACCTCCCGGCGCCCAGCGGGGTCGTAGTGCCACCGCGCACGGGCGTACCGCGCACGGGCGCACCAGGCACGGGCGCACCAGGCACGGAGGGCCCGCTGGCGGCACCCGGCCCGGCATCCCCTGTCTTTGGAGTGCTGCTGCTTTCGGGGTGCTGCTGCCGCTTCCGTTCGCACCGGTGGTGGTATTGTCCCACACTTGGACGCAGATCCACCCGCCCGAGTCTCCGACGGTGACCGGCGGCTCCGGCCCCGGCAGGACTGGTCCCGACATGAACCCGACGCCGCAGCCCGATGGTCAGGTGCGTGGCGACACCTGCGGGCCTTGGCTCGGCTGGCCGGCCCCGCGGGCACTCGCCCGGTGGGAAGATGCGCTGCTGTGTCTGCAGGTGTTCGACACGGCGCCGATCATATTCGCGGTCCTCGACCGCGGCCTGCGCTACCGGGCGGTGAACCAGGCGGCTGCCAGGGCCTCCGGCCTGCCCGCCGAGGAGATGATCGGTGGGTATGGCCCGGAGTTGACCCCGGACATAGACCCTCTCGGCTGGGAGCGGCCCCGCCGGGTGTTGGCGACCGGTGAGGCGATCCTCGACGAGGAGATCATCGGAGCAACCCCGGCGGACCCGTCGAATCCGCGCATCTGGCGGGCCTCCTACTATCCCCTGTATGACTCGACCGGGGCCAGGATCGCGGTCGGCGTGACGACGGTGGACGTGACCGACGAGCGTCGCGCGCAGGCCGAACGTGACCTGGTACTGCGGCGGTTGCGGCTGCTGAGCCGGGCGAGCGGGCTGCTCGGCGCGTCGCTGGACCTGTCGGCCACCTTGCGGGAGATGGTCACGCTGGTCGTCCCGGAATTCGCCGACGCCTGCGAGCTGTACCTCGCCGACGAGCCCTGCCGCCCCGGGGCCGAGCCCGACCCGCTGCTGCTTCGCCGAGCCGTGTGGGCCCGCTCCCCGGACCTGCCC
>NZ_CDXDOR010000053.1:0-4518 GCF_978021225.1 Frankia sp. CeTa3Moorea
GGGCGTGGGCGTGGGGGAAGCCGGCGCCACGGCCGGCGCGGGGACCGCCGAGGATGTCGCCATCACCAGGGGTGTTGCGGGCACCGTGGACGAGGCGGATGACAAAGCCGATGAGCCGGCGGAGGCGACGGTGGCAACGCCGTCCGGGTACGGCGACACGGCTACCGGTGCCGGCATGCCCGGGGAGCCGGCCGGCCCGGCCACCGAGCCCTCACGCCGCTCACCCGGGCCATTCGGATACTCGCGGGCGGCGGCAGCCGGGGCACCGTGATCCTGGTAGGTACGCCCCTTCCAGGCCGCTCCCCGCCCGGCCCGCTTGAGCCGCGCCGAGTCCACCGTCATCGCGAGGTACAGCACGGCCACTCCGGGGAGCAGCAGGGCCAGCGGCAGCGGCTGACGATAGTAGCGGGTCATCGGCAGATAGGTGACAGTCATGATCAACCAGGTGATCCCGCCGACGAGAGCCGTGGCGACGTCGCCGGTCACGATGCCTACGATGGTCGCGACCACCGGGATGACGAAGACCAGGCTCAGTCCCAACACGGTCCCGACCAACAGCGACGGGGAGTGCCGCAACTGCGCATAGGCGCTGCGGGACACCATCTTCCACAGATCCGCGAGCCGCGGATACGGGCGCTGGCTGTGGACCTGCTCTGCGAGTCCGAGCCACGTCCGCCCACCCGAGCGCTTGATGATCCGCGCGATCGCCACGTCGTCGATGACGGCGCCGCGCACCTCCGCCAGTCCACCGGCCGCCGCAAGGGCCTCCCGGCGGATCAGGGAACATCCGCCGGCCGCAGCGGCCACCCGCGAACCCGGCCGGTTCGACCACCGGAACGGGTACAGCATCGCGAAGAAGTGCACGAAGGCCGGGACGATCAGACGCTCCCAGCCGGTCTGCACCCGCAGCACGGCCATCTGCGACACCATGTCCAGCTTCTGGGAGGTCGCCGACGCGACGAGCGCAGTCAGCGATCCCGGGCGATGGGAGATGTCCGCGTCGGTGAGGAGCAGGAAGTCGACGTCGCCAGCGCACTCGATGCCCCGCCGCAGCGCCCACAGCTTCCCGGTCCAACCGGCGGGGGGTTCGGTGGATGTGGTCATGGCCGGCGTCACGTTGGTCTCGCCGCGCGCAGCGGCCTGTTCTGCCAGGTCCCGGGCAACCTCCGTGGTCCCGTCGGTGGAACCGTCGTCCACCAGGATCAGCCGGGCACGACCGGGGTAGTCCTGGGCAAGCAGCGTCGGAAACGTCACGGGAAGCACGTCGGCCTCGTCCCGAGCCGGCACGACGATCGCCACACTGGGCCAAGCGGCCGGCGCCTGCCGGGATGGCAGGCGCTGATCGGTCCGCCAGAAGAACCCATGGCCGACGGTCAGGTAGAGCCAAGCGAGCAGAGAGGCAACGGCGACCCACAGCAGCACTGTCACAGAAAGTGATACTGCCACGGGCCCCTCAAGGGCGTGCGGGCGCCCCGGGTAATGCGGGGTCACAAGGCTTCCGTCCCGGTCTGGCCGAGCCGGTACGGAGATCTCCCCCCCGAAACGCTCCTGCCGCCACCATGAAATCCCGGGCCTCCGGCCGGCGGTGGGGTAGCCGACATGAGCATCGACGATGGTGCCCACCACACCCCGCGGAAACGATGATCACCTCCCGTCACCTCACCATCGGCGGCGGTGATCGGAGATACCCGACGGCAACAAGTTGAAAACGAAAAGTGATCGGCGGTGCGCGACGAACGGCTGGCGAGGGCGCGACCAGAGGGCGAGACGACAGCCACGGATCGGTGTCCGTCGGCGGTTGCGGGTTCATCGGAGCAGGTTCGTCACGACCAGGCCCGCTCGTGCCGGGACGGTAGTGGGTACAACGGCCTCGGCTACACCATAATCAAGGGGTGACACGAAGCCGTCGTACCGCGCAGACGGCTGACACCCGTCAGGCCTTGATCTCCGCCGCCCGCCGTCGGTTCGCCGAACAGGGGTTCGCCTCCACCGGCACCGAGGAGATCGTCGCCGACGCGCAGGTCACCCGTGGCGCGCTCTACCACCACTTCCGCGACAAGGCCGCGCTGTTTCGCACCGTGATGGAACAGGTCGCGACGGAGGTGGCCGAACAGCTCGTCGCTGGTGAACTTGCCCGGGACGCGGAGCTTCCCAGCGACGCCTGGACGCAGCTCCGGTCCGGGTTCCAGTCCCTGCTCGACATCTCCACCGCGGACAGCGACTTCCAGCGCATCGTCCTCGTCGACGGTCCGGCCGTGCTGGGCAACGACGCCTGGGATGCGCTCGTCGAGAAGCACGGCTACCGGCTGCTCTCGGAGTGGCTGGAGCGCGCGATGGCCGAGGACCGCATCGACCCGCTGCCGGTGGTCCCGCTGACCAGGCTGGTCGCCGCCCTGCTGTCGGAGGCGAGCATCTACACCGCCGGCGCCGCGGACCCGGACACCGCCCGCCTCGAAGTCGGCACCGTGCTCGACCGGCTGCTGCGCGGACTCGGCCGCGGTGGCGATCTCGCCGAGCAGCCGCCGGTCAGTGCCGACGGCGGCGCCGGCTCCCGCGGGACTGCCGGCTAAAGCCGGCTGGCATCGTCGACGCCAGCGAAACCCTGCTCCCGCCGGCCCTGCTCCCGCCGGTGCGGGCCGGGGCGGCACAGACGGCGACCGCCCCGACCGGGTGACCCCGGTCGGGGCGGTGACTTGCCGTGCCGGACGACGTCATCTGACGGTGACGGTGGCGCCGTGAACCGGCTCAGACCACGATGGGCCAGCTCAGACGCTGCGAGCCGCCCGGATGGACTCCTTGAGGGAACCCATGGTGGCCAGCACCGCGGAGGTCTCATAGCCGCAGTGCGCCATGCAGTTCGCGCACCGCGGGTCCTTGCCACGACCGTAGGCGTCCCAGTCGGTGGTCTCGACGAGCTCCTTGTAGGACGAGACGTACCCGTCGCTCATCAGGTAGCAGGGCTTCTGCCAGCCGAAGAGCGAGTAGCTCGGGATGCCCCACGCGGTGCAGCTGAGCTCCCTCTTACCCTCCAGGAAGTCCAGGAAGACCGGCGAGTGGTTGAGCCGGAACTTCTTGCGCCGGCCGTCCGCGAAGACCTTCGAGAACATCTCGCGGGTCTCCTGGACCCCCAGGAAGTGCTCCTGGTCGGGCGCCTTCTCGTAGGCATAGCCGGGTGAGAGCTGGATCTGGTCGACCTTGAGGTCGTCGTTGAGGAACGTCAGGATGTCGATGACGTCCTGCGGGCTGTCGTTGTTGAAGAACGTCGAGTTGGACCCGACCCGGAAGCCCGCGGCCTTCGCCGCGTGGAAGGCGCGGACGCACTCGTCGAACGTGCCCTCCTTCTCCACCACCGCGTCGTGCCGCTCACGCAGACCGTCGATGTGCAGGACGAAGGTGAAGTACGGCGACGGGGTGAAGTTCTTGAGCTTCTTCTGGAGCAGCAGCCCGTTCGTGCAGAGGATCACGAACTTCTTGCGCTTGACCAGCTGGTTCACGATCTCGTGGATCTGCGGGTGCATCAGCGGCTCGCCGCCCGCGATCGCGACCACCGGAGCGCCGCATTCCTCCACCGCAGCCAAGGCGTCGTCGACGCTCATCCGCTGCTTGAGGACGGACGCCGGGTGCTGGATCTTGCCACATCCAGTGCAGGACAGGTTGCAGGCAAACAGCGGCTCCAGCTCCAGTACGAGCGGGAAGTGCTTGCGACGAAGCAGCTTCTGCTTCGCCAGGTAGGTCCCAATCCGGAGCTGGTACCGCCACTCGACCGCCACGGCTGGCCCCCTCTCGTTAGGTCACCAGTGGATGAGCGATGATCTCTGCATTGACCATACAGCGTGTACGTACAGACTGCATGTGGATCGTCCGATGAACTGCCCCACAAGGGTGTCCGTTAGCCGACCCCGCCGAGTTGCGGACACCGGGAAGACAAGGCCGGGACAGCACGGACACGAGTTCGGGACAGTCCATGGACGATGTCGGGCCGGGCCGCCGGTCAGGCCGCGGAATCAGGCCATGGGATCAGGCCGTCCCACCCATGATCAGACAGGTGCTGCTGGCGGTGGCCACGACCTTGCCCTGGTCATCCCGGACGTCCCCCTCGGCGAAAGCCACCCGCCGTCCCGGCCTGGTCACCCAGCCGTGCGCGGTAAGTCGGCTCGGCCGGCCGTCGACAACGCGCACCGGCCGCAGGTAATTAACCTTGATCTCGATGGAGGTATACGCCACCGCGGCCGCCAGCGTGGAGTGCACCGCGCAGGCGGTCGCGGTGTCCAGGATCGTGCAGACCAGGCCACCGTGGACGAGGCCGATCGGGTTGTAGGCCGACTCGTCCGGCAGACAGGTGAAGACAACGTCTCCCGGCGTGACCTCGATTGGCCGGAAGTCGAACAGACGGGAGATCGGGGGCGGCGGAATGCGCCCGTCACGCATCGCGGACAGGAACTCCAGCCCGCTCAGCGACGCCGCCGCCGCGGCGACAGGCAGCGGGTCGTGCCAGGTGATCGTCTTACTCCGCGGCTC
>NZ_CDXDOR010000053.1:4843-26675 GCF_978021225.1 Frankia sp. CeTa3Moorea
GGCCGGGTCGCGCGAGTGGTCTGAGGCGGATTCGGGTCGCGCGGATTCGGGCTCAGTCGTGGTCATGCCCGCAGCCTAGACCTGCTGCATTCAGGATACGTACCCAGTATCGGTAGGATGTACCGATGCAGGAATCGTCCGACGGCCCGCGGGCCTGTCCGATCGCGCGGACGCTGGAGGTCGTGGGTGAGCGCTGGTCCCTGCTGGTCATCCGGGAGATCACACTGGGGGTCCACCGCTTCGAGGGCATCCGGGCCGGCACCGGGGCGCCCCGAGCCGTACTGGCCGAGCGGCTGCGGGCGCTGGAGCGCGCGGGGGTGCTGGAGCGTCAGCCATACCAGGAGGCGGGCGCCCGGTCCCGGCACGAGTACCGGCTGACGTCCTCCGGCCGGGATCTGGCACCGGTCCTGCTGGCCCTGCGCCGGTGGGGCGAGCGGCACGCCGCGCCGGCCCGGCCGCCTGAGGCCGATCGCGGCGCCGCATCCCGCTGAACCCAACCCCACCGTGCCGCCCGGGCGACGCCACCGGCTTCGCCCTCCGGGCCGCGCCTCGGGACCGCCCGGGGGCCGGGCGCACTATGGCCCTGGAACGGGCGCCGGGGCCGGTTGGCGCAGTTCCTTGGGCAGGTGGAAGGCCAGCGTCTCGGTACCGACGGAACGCACCGAGACGTCCGTCGCACCGAGACCCGACAACGCGGTCAGGAGCTCGTCGACGAGGGACGGCGGTGCCGAGGCGCCGGCCGAGATGCCGATCGTGCCCACGCCGGCAAGCCAGGACAGATGCACGTCCCCGACGTCCCCGACCAGATGCGCCTCGACGCCATCGCGCCTGCTCACCTCGACGAGCCGCACGGAGTTCGCGCTGTTGGCCGAGCCAACGACGAGGACGAGCTGGGCCTCCTCGGCAACCTTGCGGACCGCGTTCTGCCGGTTCGAGGTCGCGTAGCAGATATCGGTGGAACCCGGCCCGACGATCGCCGGGAACCGCTCCGTCAACGCGTCAACGACCTCCGCGGCCTCGTCCAGGGCCAGCGTGGTCTGCATGAGGTATGTGACGCGCTCGGGATCGGGAACGTCGAGGGAGCCGACGTCGGCCGAGGACTCGACCAGCGTGATGCGGCCGGGCGCCTCGCCGAGGGTTCCGTCCACCTCCTCGTGGCCGGAATGGCCGATGAGCAGCACGGTGTCCCCGCGGGCGGTGAACCGGCGGGCCTCGGTGTGCACCTTCTCCACCAGCGGGCAGGTGGCGTCGATGACGGACAGGCCGCGCTCGCCCGCCTGGTCCCAGACGGCCGGAGCCACTCCGTGTGCGGAGAAGACGACCGTCGAGCCGCCGGGCACCTCGTCGAGCTCCTCGACGAAGATCGCTCCACGACTGGCCAGGTCGGCCACCACGTGGGCGTTATGCACGATCTGCTTACGGACGTAGACCGGCGCACCGTAGATCTCCAGGGCGCGCTCGACGACCTCGATCGCCCGCTCGACGCCGGCGCAGAACGCCCGCGGCTCGGCGAGCAGAACCTGGCGACGGCCGACCGCGGCGGCCCACGCCTCGATCGGGCGCCCGAGCGGACGCATCGTGCGCAGACCGCGGATTCCGCGGCGGGCCAAGTCGATGCGTCCCAGCGGCTGCGCCGCCGTGTCGACGATGACGCGGACGGCGGCGAACGGCACGTCGCCGACTCCCGCCACCAGCTCCGCGGACTCCATGTCGACGGCAAGAGCCCCGGTCGCGGCGAGTTCCGCGCGGGCCGTGCCGACGACGAGCCGCGGCACGGTGACGATCGGGCCGACGTGCACGGTGAGCCCGAGCCGGCGCAGGTCGCCGGCCAGCAGGGGCGCGGACGCGCAACGGCCGGCGACGGTGCCGTCGGCGTTGCGGATCTCGGTGGCCACGACGACGTCACCGGGCTCGATCCCGGCCGCCAGTCCCCCGGAGAGACCGACGAGGGCGACGGCGTCCGGGCCTGTATCGCGCACCAGCCGAGCGGCCTTGCGCGCCCGTTCCGGACCCATGCCGGTACGCACGATGACGGTGTCCGTGCTGAGGCCCGACCGACCGGCGGCCATTGCCTCCACCCGCAGGGCCGCCGCGACGACCAGCCGCGCCCGGCGGCGCACGGGGGTCGGCTCCTGCTCCTGCTCCGGCACTCGCCGCGCCTCGGCCGGCCGGTGGACCGACGCTGGGGGCGCGGCCGACGGCAGGGACGGCGACGACGGCTCCTGCGCCGGGATCTCGGTGGAGGCGGCCGGAACAGCCCTGATCCCGGCACCCGCGGCTGCCGCCGTGGCTGCCGCGGCGGCGGGCGCGTCGTCCCCGGCGGACGCGCCGTCCTCGACGTCCCCGCCGTCCTCGACGTCCCCGGCGTTCCCGTCGCCGCCGGCCGCGGATGCGAAGATGTTCATGGCGTGGCCACCCCGGTGAGGGTCACGTACCGACCGAGCGCGGTCAGCGGGAAGACCAGCCGGTACAGGTGGTAGTTGAGGTAGAAGTCACCGGGGAAACCGGTTCCGGTGAACTGGGGCTCGTCCCAGGTCCCGTCCGGCCGCTGGGTCTCGCACAGCCAGCGCACTCCCCGCTTGACGGCCTTGCTGTGCGGGTCGACGGCCAGCAGCGCGAGCAGCGCCCAGGCGGTCTGCGAGGCGGTGAGCTCACCCCGGCCGATCCAGGCCGGATCGTCGTAGGAACGCGGGTCCTCACCCCATCCGCCGTCGGGCGACTGGTGCTCCAGCAGCCAGCGCACCGCGGTTGTGATCGCCGGGTGGTCGGCGGGAACGCCAGCGGCGATCAGCGCCGGAACCACGGCGCCGGTGCCGTAGACGTGGTTGATCCCCCACCGGCCGAACCAGGAGCCGCCCGGTTCCTGGTTGTCCAGCAGCCACTGCACCGCCCGCTGGGTGATCGGGTGGTCGGAACGGCCGAGGTCGGCCAGCATCTCCACGATGTGGGCGGTGACGTCCGCCGACGGCGGGTCGACCACCTCGCCGAAGTCGCAGAACGGGATCTTCGCCGTCAGCGTCCGCACATTGTCGGCGTCGAAGGCGCCCCAGGCCCCGTCCGACGACCGCATGCCGACGCTCCAGTCGACCCCGCGGGCCGCGGCCGCGCGCATCGCCCCGGCCAACTGCGGGTCGACCGCCGCGAGGCCGCGGGAGGCACGGTCACGCGCGGCCGGCGGGAGCTCGGCGGTGCCGCCCGGAGTGGCGGTGCCGCCCGGGGCGACATGGCTGCCACCGAGCAGGCGACGCAGCGCCAATACGACCTCGGCAGTGTCGTCGGTGTCCGGGTAGAAGTCGTTGTCGAACTCGAACGCCCAGCCGCCGGGGGCGAGCGCCGGACGGCGGACCGCCCAGTCCCCGGCCACCCGGACCTCTTCGTCAACCAGCCAGCGGCCGGCCCGCACCATCGCGGGATGGTCGGCCGGGACGCCGGCGTCCGAGAGCGCGACCACCGCCAGCGCGGTGTCCCAGACCGGCGACTGGCATGCCTCGATCTGGGCGGTCGGCCCCTCCGGGGTCTCGCGCCGGATGATGTAGCGTTCCATTCCCCGGAACGCCGTGGCGATCACTGGGTGGTTGAGGGGGTATCCCATGAGATGCAGCGCCATGACGGAGTAGATCCACGGCGGCTGGATGCCCCCCCAGCACCCGTCGGCCTCCTGGCGGGCGACGACCCACTCGGTGGCCCGGCGCAGCGCCAGGGTGCGCAGCATCTTGATCGGCCGGCGCTCATAGCGGTGCAGGATCGCGTCCAACCGCTCGAAGGCGCCCTCCCAGCTGTACAGCGGGGCCGGCTTCGGCGGCGTCACGGGTGCCGCGACCTTGATCTCGTCGATGCTGAAGCCGAGGTCGCGCACAGGCCGGAGCGACCCGACGATCGTCAACGCGACGATCGTCTGGCGGGCCCAGCAGCCGAAGTCGTAGACATTCAGCGGGAACCAGGACGGCAGGAAGATCAGTTCCGGCGGCAGCACGGGCACGTCGTCCCAGGACCACTCGCCGAAGGTCGCCAACCAGATGCGGGTGAAGACCCGGGCGGCCGCCACCCCGCCCTGGGAGCGGATGAGCGCGGCCGCCGCCGCCATGTGCGGGGCGTCGGGCTCGTCACCGGCCAGGCGCAGGGCGATGTACGCCTCGACCGTGGTGGACAGCTCGGCCGGTCCGCCGTAGTACGTGGCCCAGCCGCCGTCCGCGAGTTGCTGGGACCGCACCCACCGGGCGATCGGCTCGGTCTCCTCCTCGGTGCGGATACCGAGGAACTGCTTCATGAACAGGTGTTCGGCGTCGATCGTGACGTTCGTCTCGAGGTCGCCCTTCCACCAGCCCTCCTCGGACTGCAGCCCGAGGAGGTGGTCCCGAGCCCGGTCGGCCGCGGTCATCGCCGCGGCCAGGTCCTGATCGACCGGGGTCTGCGTCGTGGGCGGGGTGCCGTCGGCGGTCGCCGCGCCACCGCCAGGCACGCCACCGCCGGACAGCGGTGGCGAGGACCGGGAGATCCCGTAGGCGTCGGGCGTGGCGGGCGCGGGAATGTTAACGCGCTTCGAGCTCTTCGCGGCCTTTGGAGCAGCCGGGGACGGGTCCGAGGTCAGGCTCATCGACGACTCCCCTCGTCGTACATGCGATGGTCATGAAGACGATCAACGTGCTGATCACCGGGCCGGGCGGGAACGGCGACTGCACTCACCTGTCGTCTCCTCAGCGGTCTCGTTCGGTCACGAAACGCGCGAGGGCCAGCAGTTCCGCCTCGATCTCGGCGGGCATCGACAGCGAGCGGAGCACGTTCTCGCAGGCCTTCAGCTGGCCGTCGGCCTCGGCGGTGGTCCAGTCCCGCCCGCCGGCCCGCTCGATCAGGTCCGCGATGTGCGTCAGCTCCGCCTCGGTGGACTCCCCGGTGCCGGTGAGGAACGCCCGCAGCTCGTCGGCCGCGGCTCCGCCGGCCTCCAGGGCCACCACGACCGGCACCGACTTCTTGCGGGACCGCAGGTCCGACAGCACCGGCTTGCCGGTCACCGAGGGATCACCCCAGATACCGAGCAGGTCGTCGATGAGCTGGAACGCGGTGCCGAGCCGGGATCCGTACTCGGCGAGGGCGTTGACCATGTCGTCATCGGCCCCGGCGAGCACGGCGCCGAGGGAGGCCGAGCAGGCCAGCAGCGCGCCGGTCTTGCCGTCCTCCATGTGCAGCGTCTCGGCGACGCTGACATCCGGCCGCTTCTCGAACATCAGGTCCTCGGCCTGGCCACGGACGAGGTCCTGGACGCCCGCGCCCAGGATCAGCGCCGCGCGACGGCCGGGCTCACCCTCGACCTCCAGCAGGACCTGGGTCGCCAGGCCGAGCAGCGCGTCCCCGGCGAGGATCGCGCCGTCGGCGCCAAAGATCGTCCAGGCCGTGGGCCGGTGGCGGCGCTCAGTGTCGCCGTCCATGAGATCGTCGTGCAGCAGCGAGAAGTCGTGCACCAGCTCGACGGCGACCGCTGCCGGCAGCCCGGTCTCCGCCGGGGCGCCGGCGGCCTGCGCCGACAACAGCGCCAGCGCCGGGCGTACCAGCTTGCCCCCGCCGCCGGACAGTGGCGCGCCCTCGGCGTCGACCCAGCCGCGATGGTAGGCGACGACGTGGCGAAGCCGTGGGTGGAGCCGATCCACCGTGGCGCGCAAGGCAGGCACGGTGAGGGTCCGCCCACGCTCGATCGCATCCGGAACCGTCATGGTCATACCGGGAATCCCCCTGTGGATGTGTGCCTTGGCTGGCCGGGCGGAAGCGGCCGGACGACCGCCGCCGATCCGGCGGGAACCGCGTTGTCCCCTCGTGGATCCTGTGGATCGCGCACCTGCGCGGCCGTGGCGCCGCCGTCCGGTGTGCTCACCGATTCAGTGCCTACCGGTACCGACTCACCCACCTGCTCGGGGAGCCGTCCGCCCGTCCTTCGGGCCTGCGGGCCCGGCCCGCGTGGCTCGTTGACGTCGACCCCCATACCGGCCAGGTTCTCACGGACAGCAGCGAGTCCGCTACGCACAGCCGACTCCATGGTTGCCGGCCATCCGGTGTCGGTCCAGGTCCCGGCCAGGGCGAAGCCGGGCAGGCCGGTCGATGCACCCGGACGCAACGCAAGCGAACCGGGCACCTGCCGGAAGGTCGCCGTACGTTCCCGGGTGACGAAGACCTCCAGCGGCCCGGCCGCCCGCGCGGCCGGGAACAGCCGGGCCATCTCCTCGACGAACAGGGTCCGCAGCTCGTTCGCCGGACGATCGACCCACGGCTCCGCCGCAGACTGCGACAGCGCCAGGTACTGGGCACCGGGCGGGCCGGCGGCGGCGAGCCCGGAGGAGACCGTGCGATCGAAGATCCATTGGATGGGCGAGTCGACCACGGCCAGGAACGGGCCGTCGATCACCGGTCGAGGATAGATCATGTGCACGTTGATGATCGGCGAGTCGCCGAGTTCACGCAGCCGGGCCGCTTCAGGTTCGGCGCCGGCCGGCAGGAGGGAAGCGGCGGCGGGCGGCGGCACCGCGAGCACGACCGCGTCCGCCCGCAGCACGCCGCGGTCGTCGGTGCCGGGCACCGCCGCGCCGCGACCGGTCCCGCCCGCGGTGACGGCCAGTTCCCATCCGCTGCCCGCGGCGGTGATGGACCGGGCCTTCACCCCGGTGCGCACGTCGGCGCCGGCCGCGGTGAGCGCCTCCATCGCCGCGTCGCCGTGCAGCCGGGACAGGGGGACCTCGGCCCAGCCGAGGTCACCGGCGGCGGCGCCCTCCAGCAGACCGGTCCGCACGACCTTGGCGGCGAGGCCGAGGGAGGCGTCGGCGGCGGGCACGTTCAGCGTCGCGACCGTCAGCAGTTCCCACAGCGCCTTCGTCGCCGCGGGGCCCTGGCCGTGGGTGGACAACCAGGTACCGAACGACTGCTCGTCCACCGCCGGGGAGCGCTGGTCGAGCCGCCCAAGCTGGAACGCCGCGAGCCCGGCCCGCAGCCGTTCGGCGACCGGCAGCGCCTGGTACCCCAGCAACGCCGGGGCCAGGTGCAGTGGCGCCGGCAGCGGGACCCTCGTCCGGCGCAGCCGGGTCCGGGTCAACGAGCCGCCGAGCAGCACCGGCACGTCCAGCCGAGGCTGCAAGGTGGTCAGGTGTTCGACGCCGAGTCGCTGCAGCAGCCCGCGGTAGGCCGTGCAGCATCGCATGAACACGTGCTGGCCGGTGTCGATCCACAGCTCCCCGCGCCGGAACGACGTCGTCGCCCCGCCGAGGCGGGGACGTGCCTCCAGCAGGGTCACGCGGGCCCCGCTGTCCACGGCCAGCAGCGCCGCGGCCATGCCCGCGAGCCCGCCGCCGACGACGGCGAGATGCGGACGTCCGTCCGCCCGCCCGGCGGGCCGCGGCCCCCGTGCCGGCGCGGCGTCCGCGCCGGCACCCGTGGTCATGCCGCCCTCATCTCGGGCCGCCCCGCGAGGCTGCGGGCGGCGACGACCGCCTTCTCCCAGCCGGGCAGCGCCAGCCGACGATCGAGCACCGCGGACGGATCGGTCTTGATCCGCCGGTTGAGCCGCAGGTAGATGCCGGCCATCGCCCCACAGCAGGCCGCGCTGCGCCGGTCGAGCAGGTCGAGCAGGACGAGCCCACGCCCATACCACTCCTCCGCTCGCTGCGCCGACGTCCGCAGGTACGCGGTGAGCGCGTCGGGGGGACCGCCAAGACGACCGGTCGCGTCCACCTCGAGTTCGACGCCGGCGGCCTTCAGCTCCTGGCGCGGCAAGTAGATCCGGCCGCCGAGCAGGTCCTCGCGCACGTCCCGGAGGATGTTCGTCTGCTGGAGTGCGACCCCGAGGGCGTCCGCGACCCCCGAGGCGTCGCGGTGGGAGGTGGCCCGCTCGCTACCGAAGATGCCGAGCGAGAGCCGCCCGATCGTCCCGGCAACCAGGCGGCAGTAGCCGACGAGATCGTCGAACGTGTCGTAGGTGGTGCCGCGCACGTCGCTCTCGACCCCGTCGGCGAGTTCGATGAACGCCTCCAGCGGGATCGGGAACCGGCGGGCGGCGTCGGCGAGGGCGACGAAGACCGGATCATCGGAGCTGTTCATCCCCAGCTCCTCGACCTCCGCGCGGACCTGCGCCAGCCCGGCGAACTTCGCCTCCTCGGGGAGATCACCATCGCCGATGTCGTCGAGGAGGCGGGCGAGCGCGTAGACGGCGCTCAGCGCCCCCCGCTTCTCGGCCGGCAGCAGGCGGATGCCGTAGGAGAAGTTGCGTGCCGCCTCCTTGGTCACAGCCTCGCAGGCGGCATACGCCTCCGCCACGGTCGGCCGGCCCGCGGGGAACTGCGCCGCGGTACTCATCGAACCTCACCCATCTCCGGAAGAACGGACTGTGCGGCGGGGACGCCGGCCTGGGTACTCGTCGCAGCGGTGCCGCCGTGGGCCGTGGAACCCGAACCGGAACCCGAACCCGGCCAGGCCCCGGCCGCGCTGGTCGCGGTGGCGACGGCGGCCGCCGTGTGCGCCACCGCCGACGCTCCGGGAGCCAGCGACCGGGCCAGCGCCGCCAGCGCGAACTCGGCGACCCGTGGCTTCGTCGCCTTCGGCGGCCCACCGAGCACGTCGTAGTCGGCGCGCCGGATCGCGTCCAACGCCGCCCGGCCCCCGCCCACGAAACCGGCCAGGGCCAGCCGCAGCCGTCCGGGCACCATCGACACCAGGGGAGCGCCCTGGTCGATCACCGTACGGGCCCGAGCGACCTCGAAGGCCATCAGATGGCGCACGGCCGGACTCGCGACGGAGGCCCGCAGATCGGCCTCGGTCACCCCGAAGGTGTCCAGATCCTCCAGCGGCAGGTAGATCCGGCCGGCGGCGAGGTCCTCGGCCACGTCCTGCCAGTGCTCGGCGAGCTGCAAGGCGGTGCACACCCGGTCCGACAGCACGACCCGGTCGGGGGTCGCCAGCCCGAAGACGCCCAGCACCATCCGCCCGATCGGGTCGGCCGAGAGCGTGCAGTAGCGGACCAGGTCGTCGAAGGTCTCGTAACGGGTGACCCGCTGGTCCTGCCGGTTGGCCTCGACGAGGCGCTGGAACGGTTCGGCGGGCAGGTCGCAGTCCCGCACGGTCCGCGCGAGCAGACGCAGGACCGGCAGCTCCGGCTGCCCGCCTGTCCAGATCACCTCGAGGTCCGCCGACAACCGGTCGAGCAGGGCGAGCCGGTCGCCGACCGCCTCGTCGCCGAGGTTGTCGACGAGCCGGCTGAAGGCGTACAACGCGTTGAAGTGGGAACGAACCGCCGCGGGCAGAACGAACGGCGAGACCGGGAAGTTCTCCGCCGGGGCGGCGCGCAGCAGCTGCTCGGCGGGAGTTGCCAGGCCCGTCGCGGCCGGCTGGGCAGGCGTGCGTGATGGGCTGGTTCGGGCGTCGATGGCTGTCATACGCCTCTCCTTCGATGGCGGTCTGCACTACGGACGCGGTCGGGCCGGATCCCGCATCCCCGGGGGCCACGACCGGCGCGGACGTATCCGGAGAGCCGGGTTCGGAAGGCTCTTCGGAAGGCTCCGCGGTGGGGGTGGCTGCCTGGGTTTCGCCAAGGCGATCAGGATGCGGATCGCACCGGGTGGTCATGGGCACGATCAGCGCGGGCCGGTACGGGAGATGGGCCGGCCCTGGGCCGGTATCGGGATGAGCTCCGCCTGGCCGGCCCCCTTCGGTTGGTCCTCACAGGTCCGTGGGCGGGATGATGCTCCGGCGGCACCACCCGGGCGGCCTGCGGCCTGCGGCCGGCCGCCGCCCGTCGGCACTCTCATCGTCGGTGTCGCTCACCCCCAGGGCCGGCCGGCAAGCCGGAAGCGGCCGGGTAGACCACGCCGCGGATCATCCGAAGACACCCGCCAGCCTGCGGTACACCGACGGGATCGCACCGTGGACCCGCACCGCGCCGAGTAACCAGCGTGGCACCCAGACCTCGGCGTCGCCGCGTCCGGTAGCCGTCAGCATGCGCTGCGCGACAAGCCCGGCCGGTATAGGCCGGGGCCAGCGACGGACGTAGGGCGCGCCACGGCGGTGGAAAAATGGTGTGTCGACGACGCCGGGTAGACACAGGGTCACCGTCACACCGCGACCGGCGACCTCGGACCGCAACGCGTCGGCGAAACCGAGCAGAGCGGCCTTGGTTGCGGAATAGGCGACCTCACCGCGCACGCCCAGCGCGCCGGCGATGCTGCCCACCAGCAGGATGCGCCCCTGGCCGCGGTCGAGCATGGCCGGCAACATGGCCCGGACCAGCATCATCGGCGACAGCACGTTGACCGTGACCAGCTCCGCGATCGCGGCCGGGGACATCACCTCGAACGGGCCCGCCGCCCCGAGGCCGGCCGAGCACACCAGCAGGTCGACCTCGCCGAGAAGCTCGGTCGCCCGGGAGGAGACCATCAGTTCCGAGCCGGGACTCGACAGGTCGACCGCAATCCGGTGCCCCTCGGTCGCCGCGGCCACCTCGTCGAGCGCGGCCCCGTTGCGACCGACCAGCAGCGACCGGCATCGGTCCGCGGCCAGCAGCAGCGCAGCCTCCCGGCCGATACCGCTGGATGCTCCCGTGATGACGGCGGTCCGGGGCGGCCAGGTCGAGACGCCCGAGCCGGCCCGCATGACCAGCCCAGGAAGAGATGTAGACACTCCGTTACCGAAAGTGGGACGAGACCGGGTACTCACGACACACCGCTTCCGGTCATTCCCCTCACGCCGTTCTCCCCCGCGGGCACTGGTTGCACGTCACCTACAACTTTCCCTACTCGTCGCCCCGCGTTGCGAGGTGGTCCGACCGAAGGTGATTCGGTGTGGTCCGCTGGCACGAACTCGCCGGCCGGATCGTTGCGTCGGCCACCCTGGCGGGCGGCACCGATCCGAACAGCCACTGCTCATCTCATCAACGCCGGGCTCCGGATCCGCGGTGCGTTGGTAACTCCGCGCCACCGGGCTCACGACTGCCACCATTCCACCGTCCCGTCGCCGGATCGTCCATGGTCAGATGGGCGACATCGGACAGCGAGGGCCGAGCGCGACTCTGGACTCCCTATCACACTCCCCCATCCCGACCGCCCGGCGTCGCCCTATATGACAGCGGTCCGATCGATTCGGAATCTGCTCTCGGAGACCTTCTTCCGGGGACTTCGAACTGGCTCCACATCGACGACTGGGTATTGCGGACTATTTACAACCGCATTGCCTCCGGAGGAAGGACGCGGCGACGACACCTTGCCGACTCGAGGCCGGTACGCGACATCAGGGTCATGGTCGGCCGGCTCCGACGCCAACACCCTCCCGCCAGTCCGATCCGGTCACCACAAGATCACCGGCCGTGGCGGAGGCAAAGCCGCCAAGACCTACCCCCGGCGGCAGATGTGTCGACCCGTCCGCGGCGTGCGCCGGACAGGCGGAAGGCTCATCATCCAAACACTGATCCATCCTCCACACGCGACCACCCTACCGCCCCAGACAAACAAGAGCGAAAGCGGCATTTGCCACGACCAAATAGACAGACCACCATCTACGAACGTCTGAAGAGTGAGATGAGGCACATGAACCGCGAAGGTGGGTGGATACGAAGGGGTGATGCGCCGGATCGCTCACGATCCGGCGCATACAGTCGTCAGTGGAGCCGGACGGAGGCCAGGTCCGGCGCGGGAGGCCGGACGGAGGCCAGGTCCGGCGCGGGAGGCGGGTGAGACGCCGCGGCCTCCCGGCACGCGGGACGTTCCCCGTGCGCCGGGCAAGATGTCGCGACCGGACCCGCGTCGGCGACCGGGGCATCCTGTGACCCGGTCAGGTCGGCACCGGAGGGAGACCTGTCACTTTCATGCCCCTCATCACCCACCGCGCCGCAGCCGCCGGAGCCAGCGGCGGAGGCCGCGCCAGAGTCAGCGGCGGAGACGGAGACGGAGACGGAGACGGCGGGATCGTCACCGAGAGCGGCGAGGGCGGCGGCCACAATCTCCCCCTGCTCCGCGGCGGAGACCAGGGGGGTGAATGTCCTCGGTACCTGCGAGACGAGGACCCGGAGGCGCTCGGAGCAGATGACCGCTTCGCCCGTGCCGCCGCGCTCCTCGTCGGCGCTGGTGGACTGCCGGGCGGCGGCCTGGGCACGTTCGATCGCCATCCCGATGATCCCCCCCCGCAGGGACCCGACCGCGCAGTACGCGCGCAGCAACCCGAGATGGGTGGGAGCCGGCCCCGCGAGCCCGTGCACGAGGGCCTGCTGCAGCGACAGGATGTCGCTCTTGCCGATCTTGCGGTGGATCACCGAGGGGTCGTCGGCGAAGACGAGCAGCACGCCACCGGGGCCCGCCAGTGCCTCGACGAATCGCTCGATGATGACCCGGGGGGACGGCGGCGGGGACTGCCGAACGAGATCGACGAGTCGACCCAGCTCGGACACGAAGGGCTCCAGCAGGGCGTCGAGGATCGTCTCCTTCGACGGAAAGTGGTAGTAGAGCGCTGCCTTCGTCACTCCCAGGCGCTCGGAGATGTCCCGCACCGAGGTGCCGGCATACCCCTGTTCGCTGAAGAGGCTCATGGCGGCGGCAAGGATCCGCGATCTGGTATCGCCCCGTGGATCGGGCGATGCCGGCTCGGGCGATGCCGGCTCGGTCATGGCGGCCCTGCACCCCCCGATCGAGTCCGCGACGGATGTTACTCTCAACTCTACCTACTGAACGACCGGTAAGTTTCTCAGCAGCAAATCGTCAGCACGACGTCGCAGGTAGCGACACCACCGATCACCAACGCCCGAGGGGAAACCGTGGCCTCGCTCGCCCGCTGGTGCTTCCGGCACCGTCGGCTCGTCCTGTTCCTGTGGATCGTCGCGCTGCTCGGGCTCGGCGGCATCAGCCAGGTGGCCGGAAGTAGTTACAAGGACGCCTTCTCCCTGCCCGGCACCGATTCGCAGAAGGCCATCGACCTCCTGCAACGCGACTTCCCGGCGGCGTCGGGAGACAGCGCCACCATCGTGCTGCACAGTGACAAAGCTCGCATCACCGATCGGGCCATCTCCGATCCGGCCAGCGAGATGCTCGGCAGGATCGCCAAGATCCCGCACGTCACCGAGGTCACGAGCCCTTACGGCCCGCGGGGCGCCGCCCAGATCAGCAAAGACGGGCACACGGCCTTCGCGACCGTCAACTTCGACCTGCAGGGCATCGAGCTGCCCAAGGAGAACATCGAGCAGCTGGTCGACACCGCTCGAAGCTACGGCAGGGACGACCTGCAGGTGGAGGCGACCGGTCAGGTCGTCGCGGTCATCGAGCAGCAGGAGCAGAGCTACAGCGAGCTGATCGGCATCATCGCCGCGGCGATCATCCTCTTCGTCGCCTTCGGCTCGTTGCTGGCCGTCACCCTGCCCCTGATCACCGCCATCATGGCCCTCGGGGTCGGCAGCATCCTGATCACCCTGCTCTCCCACGTCCTCACGATCGCCGAGTTCAGCCCGGTCCTCGCGACCCTGATCGGACTGGGCGTCGGCATCGACTACGCCCTGTTCATCGTCAACCGGCACCGCATCGGCCTACGCGCCGGCAAGAGCCCGGAGGAGGCCACGGTCACCGCGGTCAACACCTCCGGGCGCGCCGTGCTCTTCGCCGGCATGACCGTCTGCATCGCGCTGCTCGGCATGTTCACGCTCGGTGTGAGCTTCCTCTACGGCGTGGCGATCTCGGCGGCGGTGGCCGTGGCGATGACGATGACCGCGGCAGTCACCCTGCTGCCGGCCCTGCTCGGCTTCTACGGCATGAAGGTGCTCAACCGGCGCGACCGGCGCAGGCTGGCCGAGGAGGGCCCGGTGCACGAAAGCACCTCGGGCTTCTGGTGGCACTGGGCGAAGCGGCTGGAGGGACGGCCCCAGCTGTTCGCGGTGGTCAGCGCGGTGGTCATCGCCGTCATCGCGATCCCGTTCTTCTCGCTGCGGCTCGGCTCGTCCGACCTCGGCAACGGCGACCCCTCCAAGACCACCAAGCGCGGCTACGACCTGCTGGCCGAGGGCTTCGGACCGGGGTTCAACGGCCCGTTCAGCATCGTCGCCGAGATCCATTCGCCGCGGGACACGGCAAGCCTCGACGCCGTGGTGGCAGCGGCTCGCGCGACACCGGGCGTCGCCTCCGTCTCGGCTCCGCGGCCGAGCCCCAACGGGCAGGCGGCGATCGCCACCCTGTACCCGACGACGAGCCCGCAGGCCGAGGCGACCTCGAAGCTGCTCAACCAGCTGCGCGACCACGTGATCCCGCAGGCGAACCAGGCCGGCACCGGCATCTACGTCGGCGGCATCACAGCCATCTTCGAGGACTTCTCCAGCACGCTGTCGGGCAAACTGCCGCTGTTCATCGGGATCGTGGTTCTCCTCGCCTTCCTGCTGCTGGTGGCGGTGTTCCGCAGCCTGCTGGTCCCGTTGACCGCCTCGCTGATGAACCTGCTCGCGGTCGGGGCGGCCTTCGGCGTGGTCGTCGCGGTGTTCCAGTGGGGCTGGGGCGCGTCACTGTTCAGCATCAGCGGCGGCCCGGTCGAGGCGTTCATCCCGGTGATCCTCTTCGCGATCCTGTTCGGCCTGTCCATGGACTACGAGGTGTTCCTGGTCAGCCGGATGCACGAGGAGTGGACCGCGCGCCGGGACAACCGGATCGCCGTCTCGCTCGGCCAGGCCGAGACCGGCCGGGTCATCTCCGCGGCCGGCGCGATTATGATCCTGGTCTTCGCCTCGTTCATCCTCGGCGACGAACGGGTGATCAAGCTGATGGGCCTCGGGCTCTCGACGGCGATCCTCATCGACGCCTTCATCATCCGGACCGTGCTGGTGCCATCGCTGATGCACATCTTCGGCACGGCGAACTGGTGGGTGCCAGCCTGGCTCGACCGGGTCCTGCCGCGGATCTCCGTCGAGTCCGCCGAGGATCTGGAGGAGATCCGGCACACCCCGCTGCCCGAGGACGCCGTCGCGGGCCGTCCCGCGGCCGGGGTGCCGGCCCGCCCGCTTCCCGGGCAGGCGGCCCGCGAGGAGCGGAGCTCACGCACCGGCGAACCCATGCGCTGATCTTCACGGGGCCGCCCGAACAGTGACAGCCCGCGGGGCGCCCGCCTGGCCGGCCGGGATCGGCCAAGACGGTGAGCCGGCCGAGGACACGTTCGTCGCCGAACGGATCCGGAGCAGGCCGTGATGCGCCACCGTCACGGCACCGACAAGATCGTCAAGGTCATAGCGAGTGATCAGAGGCCAGCCCGACCCGGAGGATGTTGACCACCGCGTTCACGTCCGCGTGCGCGGTAGGCCCGCACGCCACGCAGGCGAACGCGGCCTGGGTTCCGCGGTTGTCGGTGTGGCAGTGCCCGCAGACCACACAGGTGCGGGAGGCGTCCGCGAGGTCCAGCCGCGCGTCGCGGCATCCGTCATGGTCGGAACAGTAACCGATGTATCTCGAACACGCCGCGGACGGCACCGGAAATAAACAAGTAAGAAACAGGAAATAATCCAACAATAAGCAAAGGTGGAATCGCGGGCCTTAACACGAAACCGCACTCGGCGGAGCGTCCTTCGGATCGGGGACTTCACCGGCAGTGACCTGGCCACGCGTATCCCCGACTTCGACGGCCTTCTGCGCCGGAGAGCACAGTTCGTCACGGCATCGTGAGTGCCGTCGAACGGGTGGCAGAGACCGAGGGAGTGGCGGGGATCAAGCGGGTGGCGGAGGTCGCGCCCATCGACATCGAAGGAACCACGAGCGCGACCGCGGCGGTACTGGGCACGTTGTTCCCCTATGCCCGGGCCCGGTTGGGGTCGTGGGTGCGCGACCGTCACGCCGAGCCGGCGGTGCGCCGGATCCTCGCCGAGACGCCGACGGTCATGCCTCCATCGCCTCGTTCGCCGAGCTGGACATCATCACCGCGCCACGTGCGGATGGCCCCGCGAGCGCCTGAGCCGCGCCCGCGCCCCGAGCATCCGGCCCACCGAGCGACGCGACGCTCACCGGACCACCGACGGGCTCGGGAATCTGATTACCGAACTCCAGGTATCCGCCGCGCTGCGGCGCCCCCCGCAGGGCCGCGGCGGCACGGACCCGTCGCGCGTGCGGGGGCGGCAGCAACCCGCCCACCTCGTCCACAGGGACGAACGCGCAGTTGATGATCTCGTCCATGTCCAGCCGGATGCGCTCCCGCCATGAGGCGGGCAGCGCACCGCCGTCGAAGACGAAGGCCAGCATCTCGCTGTCGAGCCATCCGTCGTTAAGACAGGGCGCCCAGTCGATCGCGAGCAGACCACCGATCGGTGGGGCGATACCGAGCTCCTCGGCGACCTCCCGTACACACGCCGAGTAGGGCGATTCCCCCGGTTCGACAAAGCCTCCCGGAATGTCCCAGCCTGGCTTGTACGACGGTTCAACGAGCAGTATGCGGTCTTCTTCATCGAAGAACAGGACACCCGCCGCAGCGTAGGGTCGCGCCATCGGAGGTCGGTTCAAGCTCGCCTCAGTGCCATGGTCAGGACGCTGCCGTGGGGTGGCCGGCGGCTTCGAGGACATCACCGACCGCAGCATCAGGCCGTCACCGGGCACGCCGGCCGGGTCCGGCAGAGCCCGGTCGACTAGGGAAAAGTCAAGATCCTTCTTCATATTATCACACACTTCACATAGTACTGACGAACGGAATTGATGTTCCTGCCGCCGACTGGTGGGCGACGCGGTGGGCCACTAACGATAGGCGACCACGAAGGGGCGCGACCCGCCAGCGTTTCGCGGAACTAAGGCAAAAAATAATGAAGACGAACCGGTGAGGAGAGCGGGTGCGGTTACCTCGCCGATCCGTATCCGCAACGCGGACCGGACAGCGATACGACAGAAAGAATTGTGTCGATAGCTGTCGGTGACGGAGGTGACCGGTCAACGCGGAACGGACCGGGAGAACGGGCCGAGGTGAGCGGGCTCGCCGGGGGCGGTGGCCCCACCATGGACCACGCACCACAGGTCATGCACCACAGGTCATGCACCACAACATCACAGGTCGAGCCCGATGTCGTCCCGGTGCGGTCCTGGGCTCAGCTCGAGGCTGTCCGGCCAGGATACGCTGAACGAGTACATCCGGCACAACGGAAGCGCGATCTTCGCGATCCCGCCAGGCTTCCGGGCCGGCACGAAGGACTACTGGGGCAGCGGCCTGTTCACCTGATCGATGCCGCTCGATACTTATCGACACTGAATTGATACCGACTGATACTGATTGATGCCCTAGATGATCAAAATGGACACAACGAGCGCTGTCGAGGGCTGCTTCTCCTGCGTCGGCAACGCATCATTGGACGGGCTGCCGCCCCGGGAGCGCATCCTGGTCGATCCCTGCTGGCGGGTCGCGCACGCGATCAGGACCGCCCTGCCGGGTTGGCTGGTTGTCGTCGCCCGGCGTCACGTCACCACGATGGCCGAGCTCACCGCGGCGGAGGCCGCCGCATGGGTCTCCCCCACGGTGATGGACGACCTCGCGGCAAGACTGACCGCCTCCCTCGCGGCCGCCTCGGAGTGACGGACGGCGCACCGCAGCTCATCGAGAGCTGAGGGCTGCATCTGGACGCCCGTCGGCGGGTATCCGTTCCTCCGAAAGGAGACCGCTTCCCCCGACGGGGGATTCCCGGTCGACCGCAGGAGGTGGATGAGGTGGATCAGGTGACGCCAACCCCGAACAACCTGAAGATCGTCGTGGTGGGAGCCACGGGGAATGTCGGCACGAGCGTGCTGGCGGCCCTCGGCCGGTCGGCCGAGGTCGGCTCCCTGGTCGGGGTGTCCCGCCGCAACCCGACATGGACGGCGCCGAAGACCCAGTGGGCACAGGCCGATGTCGTCACGGATGACCTCGCCCCGCTGTTCCAGGGCGCCGACGTCGTGATCCACCTGGCCTGGTTGTTCCAGCCCACCCACAACCCCTTGACCACATGGCGGACCAATGTCCTGGGATCCATCCGCGTGTTCGAGGCCGTAGCCCGAGCCGGCGTGCCCGCGCTGGTGCATGCCTCATCGGTCGGCGCCTACTCGCCCGCCGCCCGGGAAGGCGCCGTCGACGAAGGATGGCCGACCCACGGCTGGCCCGAGGCCGCCTACACCCGGGAGAAGGCGTATCTGGAGCGGGTCCTCGACACCTTCGAACGTGACCATCCGGGCATCCGGGTGGTGCGGCTGCGGCCCGGGTTCATCTTCAAGCGGGAGGCGGCCAGCCAACAACGGCGCCTGCTCGCTGGGCCGTTGCTGCCCGGCCGGGTGGTACGGCCGGCAGCGGCGCCCACGCACCCGGCGACGGTGCCCGTGCTGCCAGATCTGCCGGGGCTGCGCTTCCAGGTGGTGCACTCCTCCGACGTCGCGGACGCCTACCGGTTGGCGGCCCTGACCGGGGCCCGCGGCGCCTTCAACATCGCGGCCGACCCGGTGGTCGACGTACCCCTGCTCGCCGACATCCTCAATGCGAGGATCATCCGGATGCCGGCCGGCCTGGCCCGGGGCGCTCTGGCTACCGCCTGGCACCTGCATCTGGTGCCCGCCTCCCCGCAGCTCTTCGACGCCGTCCTACATCTACCGATCATGGACACTACCCGGGCCCGGGCAGAGCTCGGCTGGTCGCCCCGCCACGACGCCCGCGCCGCGATCGGCAGCTTCCTCACCGGCCTGCGCGAGGGCGCGGGCCTGCCCACACCCCCGCTCATGCCAAGCACCGCGCGGGGCCGGTGGGAGGAGGTCCGCACCGGCATGGGGCAGCGGGCCTGACGCGGGCGCTACCCCTGCTCGCGGGCGGCGAGAATCGCCGCCAGGGCGGCGGTGAGGTGGGTCTCGGCGGTGGCCTTGTCGAGGCCGAGACCGTGGAGCACGCCGGTGCCGTCCTCGAGTTCCAGCAGGGCGAGCAGGATGTGCTCGGTCCCGACGTGGTTGTGCCCCAGCCGCAGGGCCTCCCGGAACGTCAGCTCCAGCGCCTTCTTCGCCTTGGTGTCGAACGGGACGAGGTTCGGCACCTGCTCGGCCGGCGGCGGCAGCGCCGCGGTGGCGGCTACCCGGACGGCTTCCAGTGACACACCCTGCGCAACGATCGCCTGGGCAGCCAGCGCGTCCGGCTCGATCAGCAGCCCGAGTACCAGATGCTCGGGCCCGATCTCGGCGTTGTTCGCTGCTCGGGCCTCGTTCTGCGCCGCCATCACGACGTTTCTGGCCCGCTCGGTGTACCGGCTGAATCCCTGACCGGGATCGAGGGCCGATGGTTCGCCGGGGGTCTTCGGCACGAAACGCTTCTGTGCCGCCTGCTTACTGACACCCATGCTCCTGCCGATGTCCGTCCAGGAAGCGCCGGAGCGACGGGCCTGGTCGACGAAATGGCCGATCAGATGGTCGGCCACGTCCCCGAGATGATCGGCGGCGAGGACCGCGCTGGAGAGCTGTTCGAGGGCGTCGGTGTGCACCTTCTTGATCGCTTCGATCAGGTCGTCGAGGCGCACCGGAGAGGTCATGCGAACGGGTTCGATCATTCGTCAACCCTAGGTTGACGAATGACTTTCGTCAACCTAAGGTTGACGGTAAAGATCATTCGAGATGATCGACGACGAAACCGCCCGGGGTGGCGAGGCCGGCGTCGAAGGCGGCGACGATCGCGCCGGCCCGGTCCCGCACCTCCAACTTGAGGAAGATGCTGCCCACATGCGCCTTCACGGTGCGCTCGCTGACCCGCAGCGCCAGCGCGATCTCCCGGTTGGTGGCGCCACGGGCCATCGCCCGCAGCACCTGGCGCTCGCGGTCGGACAGCCGCTCCATCCGGCGGCGCAACGACGGGTCAGCGGTGGGTGCGGCACGTAGCGCGCCGAGCAGCCGCTCGCTGGCCGACGGGTCGATCCACGAGCCGCCCGCGGCGACCAGTCGGATCGCCCGGACAATGTCATCCGCGGGCCGGTCCTTCAGGATGAATCCGGCCGCACCGGCGGCCATGACCCCCCAGAGCGCGTCGTCGTCGCTGAAGGTGGTGAGCACGAGGACGGGCGGATGCGGGCCGAGCCTGGCAAGCGCGCGCATCGCGTCGACGCCATCCATCCGGGTCATCCGGATGTCGAGGAGAACGACATCCGGGCGCAGCGACCGCACGGCGGCCACCACCTCGTCGCCATCCGACCGTTCCCCGACGATCTCGATCGCGGCCACCCCACCCGGCCCGTCGCCGTTCTCCGCACCGAGCACGAGCGCCAGTCCCGCCCTGATCAACTCCTGGTCGTCGACGAGCAGAACCCGGATCGGCGGCAGCGGGCCCGGGAGTTCAGCCATCCCGTACCGCCGGCCGCCTGGGTGCCGGGTACGGCGGCTCCGGCCGCAAGGACTCCGGCCACGGGGGCTCTGGCCACGGGGGCTCTGGCCACGGGGGCTCTGGCACGGCGCCTCCCACCGGGATGCCGGCGGCCACCACCCAGGCGCCGTCCCGAGGGCCCGCGCCGAAGGTCCCACCGAGCGCGTGGATCCGTTCGGCGATCCCGGTCAGGCCCATCCCCCGGCCCCCTGGACGGGCATCCGCACGGGCGTCGGCGCGAGATTCGGACGAACCCTCCAGCGTGCCACCTAGGCCACCCGAAGCACCCGTGCCACCCGAGACACCCGAGACACCCGAGACGCCCGATGCGCCTGATGCGCCTGATGCGCCTGATGCGCCCAGATGACGCTGCCGCACCCCACCCGCCGGAAGATCGTTTCGGACGGTCACCTCGACAACGCGCGGACCGATGTCGAGCCGCACCCACGTCGGCGCGGCGTCGGCATGGTGTAGCACGTTCGCGAGCGCCTCCCGCACCGTCCGGAACAGCACCGAGCCTGCCGCCTGGTCGAGCGTCCCGACGTCGCCCTCCACCTCGAGCCGCACGGGAAGGCCGCTGCGTCGGTAACCCGCCACGAGATCTCCGATGTCCTGCGCCGCCGGCAGCGGTCCGGGCCCGGGCCCGGACCGCATCGGCCCCGCGTCCTCCCGCAGCAGCCCGACGACCCGCCGGATCCCCGCGAGGCTCTCCCGGCTGACCTCCTCCGCTCGGGCCAGGGCCTCGTCGGCGAGGGCCGGCGCGCGCCGCATCGTCCGGCGCGCGCCGGTGATGTTCAGCAGCGCCACCGCCAGCGAGTGCGCCACCAGGTCGTGGACGTCCTGCGCGATCCGCCGCCGCTCGTCCGCCGCCGCAGCAGCAACCAGCCTGCTCTGCGCCTCGGTCAACTCCTCGGCCAGCTCCCGGGTCCGCCGCAGGATGAAACCGGTGCCCGTGCCGTACAGCAGGGCCGCGACCCAGACCAGGAATCCGTCTGTGAAGTGGTCGCCCTCGGCGTCTGGACTCCCCATCCAACACTGCGCCACCGCCATGCCGACGCCCACGGCGAACACCACGGCGTTGAGCGGCACCGACGCGGACCGTAACGCGACCCAGGTCGCCGTGGTGACGGCGAGCAGCAGCACCATCTTCGGCGCGTGGGCGGCCTCCAGCAGGCCGATCAGCGTCAGATTCCAGCCGACGCCGAGCAGGGTCGGCACCCGGGCAGTCGTGATCTCCACCGCGGCGGGGACAAGCACGAGAGCCACCAGTGCGAGCCGCACCGGATCGGCACCCACCATGATCATCATGAGCGTCGCGGCGACGGCGGTCATGGCGTGGACGACCACATCCGCCGATCGGGCCATCCGGGCCGCGGGGGCCCCACCGCTGCCGGACGGGCGCGAGGGCGGTGCCGGTGTTCCCGTCGGCGATGTTGGCGGCGCGGGTGACGGCGGCGCGGGTGACGGCGCCCTCCGGGCTCGCGGTGGGAACCGACGCGGGACACCTCCGAGTGCAGCAGGCCAGCCGGCA
>NZ_CDXDOR010000053.1:26800-30675 GCF_978021225.1 Frankia sp. CeTa3Moorea
TCCGGGCCGGCCACACCGTCACGCATCGCCCTCCGACGGTACGACGCGGCACCGCGCTCCCGCCTTGTACCACGGTCCAGGTCCGCATCAGACCGGCGAACGGGGTGGGCATCGGCCGAGGTGCCCACCGGTCGTGCCCGGCGGCCCGATGGCATGGACGGCGGGAGCTGGCGTACTCGGATCGACCAGGCCGGACGATGCGCGGCTCGCGGACACGGTGGCTCGCCGGGCACGGCGGGGTGCCGGACCCGTAGGTGGGCCCGTTGCGCGTCCGGCCCCCGCTAAGGTGAGGTGACCTTGACTTCGACCCCGTCGGTCCGGATCCCCGGACCCCCGCATCCTCGCGACCCGGACACCGGGCGCCGCGGACACCGCGGACACCGCGGACACCGACAAGTCCCGGCTCCGCCCCAGGCCGGGGGTGGGCCGGCCGCCCGGCTGGTCGCCCGGCGCCGGGTGGTGGCTCTCGCCGTCCTGATCGTCCTGGTGTGCCTGACGGCGCTGCGGATAGCCGTCGGCGGTACCCTGGCCGGGAGCGGCGACACCCCGCCGAACGCCGAATCGAGACGCGCCGCGGCGGTGCTCGCCGAGCGTTTCGGTGTCGCGCCCACCGGCGTCGTCCTGGTCGTCGGGGCCGTCGACGGCAGGGTGGACGACACCGCCGTCACCGACGCGGCCGGGGCGTTGCGCGCGCGGCTGGCCGGCACGCCCGGGGTCGTCTCGGTCGTCTCCTACTGGGACACCGGTGCCACCTCGCTGCGGTCCACCGACGGGCGCTACGGCTTGATGCTCGCGAGCCTCGCCGGCGACGACGCCGACCGCGAGGACCTCGCCCACCAGCTCGCCGACACGTTGCGCGTCCCCGCAGCCCCCGCCGGCTCCGCCCGCGCCGACGGACCGGTGACGGTCGGGGTGACCGGTTCGGACGTGGTCGGCGCTGAGACGAGCAAGCGCAGCACGTCGGATCTCGCCCGCGCGGAACTGGTCGCCTTCCCCGTGCTCCTGCTGCTGCTGGTCGTCTACCTGCGGCGCATCCGGCTCGCGTTCGTTCCCGTCGTCGCCGGCGGGGTCGCGGTGTTCGCGGCGATCAACGTCGTCGGACTGCTCGCCGCCGTTACCTCGATGTCGACCTTCACCACCAACATCACGGTGGGTCTCGGTCTCGGGCTCTCGATCGACTACTCATTGCTGCTGATCGCCCGGTACCGCGAAGAACTGGCCGGCGAGCCGACCGTGCCGCCGACGGAACGGACAGCGCCGACGGGGCAGACGGGGCTAGCAGACCGCGGCAGGCGGGATGCGGCGCTTGCCCGCACGATCCGGGCGGCGGGCCGGACGGTCGTCTTCTCGGCCGCCACCGTCGCCATCGCCCTCATCGGGCTCGCTCTCTTCCCGCTGCCGTTCCTCCGGTCGATGGCGTACGCCGGCATGGCGGCCACCGCGCTCGCCGGATTGTCGGCCGTCCTCGTGGTGCCCGTCCTGCTCGCGGCCCTCGGCGATCGGGTGATCGCCCGCCCGTCGCGGCGCTGGCGGCGGGAGCGGCGCGGGGACGGGGAACGGCCGGACGGCGCCGCGGCGGCACCAGCGGCACCAGCCGAACCAGCCGAACCAGCCGAACCAGCCGAACCAGCCTTCTGGTACCGGACCGCGATCGCCGTCATGCGCCGGCCGGTCCTGGTCCTCGTGCCGACGGTCGCGCTGTTCGTGCTCGCGGCCGTTCCGATCGGCCATCTCTCCCTGGGCGTCAACGACGATCGGAACCTGCCTCCGTCGAGCGCGGCCCGATCGGCGGCCGAGATCCTGCGGGCGGGCTTCGACGGGCGGGAGAGCAGCCCATTGCGGGTCGTCGGCGTGGATGTCCCCGGGCCGCCCGGCGGGGCGGCGGTCGCCGGGTACGCGGCCGCACTCTCGCGCGTTGACGGAGTGGCCCGGGTGGACGCCCCGGACGGCAGCTACCTGGACGGCCGGCGGCTGGGTGGGGCGACGCCCGCGGCGCGCCCACGCCAGGCCGTCGCGGATGCCGTCTATCTATCGGTGGTTCCGGCCGTCGAACCGATCTCCGCCGAAGGCACCCGGCTGGTACGCGGCCTGCGTGCGGTCCCGGCGCCGTTCCCGGCCCTCGTCGGCGGCCAGGCGGCCGAGCGGGTCGACACGATCGACGCAATCGCCTCCCGAGCCCCGCTGGCCGGCGCGGTAATCGCGCTGGTTACCTTCGTCGCGTTGTTCCTCATGCTCGGTTCCATCGTCGTACCGCTGTCCGCGCTGGCGCTGAACATGCTCACGATGGCGGCGGTCTTCGGGCCACTCGTGTGGATCTTCCAGGACGGTCATCTCGCCGGCCTGTTGGACGTCACCGCGACCGGCAGCCTGCCCGCCGGCATCCCGGTGCTCGTGTTCTGCGTGGCCTTCGGCGTGTCCATGGACTACGGCGTGTTCCTGCTCTCCAGGGTCAGAGAGGAGTACGACCGGACCGGCGACCCGATCGGCTCGGTGGCGACGGCGCTCGGCCACACCGGACGGATCGTGACCTTCGCGGCCCTGCTGCTCGCCGTCGTCTTCGCGGGCTTCACGACCTCGTCGGTCGCCGCCCTGAAGCTGCTCGGGCTGGGCCTCGCGCTGGCGGTGCTGCTCGACGCCTACGTGGTGCGCGGCCTGCTGGTGCCCTCGGTACTCCGGCTCGTCGCGCCGATCGCGTGGTGGGCGCCGGGACCGCTGCGTCGCCTGCAGGAGCGGATCGGCCTGACCGAACACGCCAGGCCACCGGCCGATCCGTCGACGGCCTCTTCCCTGGCCGTGCCCGAACCAGCCCGGCCAGCCGAGACAGCCCAACCGGACCGGCGGTGAGGGAGACCGGAATCCGATGTCACCGTCGGCCCGCAGCACCCCGACCGTGAATCCACCGGTTCCGGATGCCGTCCGGAACCAGTGGCCCGGCAGGCCTCGACCGCCCGGTCGCAAGGACCGCGGCGGCGTGCTCGCCGTCGTCCTCCCACCAGCCGCCTTCCTTCTCCTGCTGGCGCTGCTCCTGCTAACGCTGCTCCTGCTGGCACTGCTCCTGCTGGCACTGCCGGTACTCGGTCCCGGCAAGGTATGGGCCGGCTGGGGCGGCCGGATCACCGACACCGCACGCCCGGCGCCGGCTCGGATCGTGCTCTGGGGCGACTCGCTGGCCTGGGAGGCCCGGGAGACGTTCAGCCGGCTCGCGACAGAGGGCGGCGCGCAGGTTCTGGTACGTACCTTCGGTGGGACCGCGCCCTGCGACTGGCTCGCCGATGTCGATGTCCAGATCCGCGCCTGGCGGCCGACGGTCGCCGTGCTGGCCTTCTCCGGAAACACGATATCGGCGTGCATGCGGGGACGCGACGTCGCGACGGCCTACCCCGCCGACACCGGTGCCGCCGTCCGGTTGTTACGCGAGGCCGGGGTACAGGTCCGTCTCGTGGTGGCGCCACCCCGGCCCGACCAGCCCGTCCGCGCGGACGGGATGACCGACCTCGACCGGATGTGGCGGGCGATCGCCGCGGCGCACGACGGCACGGAAGTCGTCTTCGCCGACCTTGCGGTCACCATGCGCGGACGGTGGAGCGACCGGCTGCCCTGCCAGGCCGGTGAGCCCTGCCGACCGGACGGCACCGTGGTCGTCCGCGGACCCGACCACGTCCACTTCTGCCCGGTGACCGTACCCGTGATGATCCCCTGCCCAGTGTTCAGCGCGGGGGCCGAGCGCTACGGAGCCGCGATGGCCGCCGCCGCACTCCCTTCCCTGAATCGGGTGCACGGTACCACCAGGGAGCCGCCCGCCGTATCCTGGTGATCATGGTTCGCGTCGGCTGCAACGGTAACGGGGACACCCGCGAGAAGGTGCTATCAGGGGC
>NZ_CDXDOR010000053.1:31363-33184 GCF_978021225.1 Frankia sp. CeTa3Moorea
AGTTGAGCCGGGGCGCTCGGTCGGTGCTGCATCTCGCCGAACCCCTACCCGCGGCCCTGGCTGCGGGCGACGAGATCGGCGAGGAACTGCTTTCCCCCAAGCGGCTCCACGACCTCCGCCACAGCTCGGTTTCGATCATGCTGTCTGCGGGAGTCGACATCACGATCGCCTCGAAGGTCGTCGGTCACTCTTCGACGTCAGTCACCGGGAACCTGTACGCGCATCTGTTGCGGTCGACCAGCCAGCAGGCGGCGGAGACGGTGGCCGCCGCGATCCCGCGCACAACGGTTTGTCCTCACCCTGTCCTCACCACCGGAACCAACGGCGGCGGGATCGTGAAGGGCGGAAGCTTCGGGCCTGGTCAGGGGCCTGCCCGTAAAGGACAGACCCCCGCCAAACGAGTGGAGCTTCTCCGGCACTACTCCAAAAATCTTGGTCTGCTCGACGACCTCCGTTGGCTACTCAAAGTAGTCAAAGATGCGGAGAGTGACGACGAGCCGGATGAGCTAGATCTGTGCGACCAGGCCAACGGTCGCGGCGGGGGACGCCTATGACGGGTGCGGACAGGGCAGCGCCCTGGCTCGGCACCATCCTCGTCGGAGACGTCCGCGATCGACTGGCCGAGCTACCACCTACCTCAGTCGACACAGTGATCACCAGCCCGCCCTACTACGGCCTCCGCGACTACGGCGCCACCGGGCAGCTCGGACTGGAACCCGACGTCAACCAGTGGGTCGATGACCTGCGGACCGTCATGACCATGGTCGCACGGGTACTCAAGCCCGCCGGCGTCGTCTGGCTGAACCTCGGCGACGGCTACGCCCGCCACGCTCGCGAGGGCGCGCCGATGAAGAGCCTGTTACTCGGGCCGGAGCGCCTGGCCCTGACGCTGATTGCCGACGGGTGGATGCTACGTAACAAGGTCATCTGGGCCAAGACCAACCCCATGCCGACGAGCGTGACCGATCGCCTGAACACCACGCATGAAGTGATCTACCTCTTCACCCGGAGCCGGCACTACTTCTTCGATCTCGATGCCATCCGAGTACCTCATGCAACTGGCCAGTTCGCCGCGCAAGGCCGGGCGGCCGGGCGCGTCTACCCGCCAGAATCGGCGGTTGCTACCATCCGTCAGACCAGACGGACACAGCGCAACACCGGGCTGGGTCGACTGAAGACCCTGGGGATTGCTGGTCATCCACAAGGCAAGAACCCTGGCGACGTCTGGCACCTGGCCACAGCCGGCTATCGGGAAGCGCACTTCGCCACCTTCCCGCTCTCCCTCGTCGAGCGTCCGCTGCTGGCAAGCGTTCCCGAACGAGTGTGCGAACGGTGCGGCGAGCCGTGGCGCCGCGCCTCGACTCGCCAGAACCCGCACGGTGCAGCACCTGCCGTCCTGGGCCCTGTCTGTGACTGCCAGGCCGACTACCGGCCGGGCATCGTACTCGATCCGTTCCTGGGCGCAGGCACGGTCGCGGTAGCCGCAGAACGCCACGGCAGGGACTGGGTCGGCATCGAGATCAACCCCGCGTACGCCGCCATGGCAGAGGAGAGGATCACGCGGGAACGCTTGAAGATCGCATCGGCCGAGCGAGCTACTCGTACTGAAGCTGTACGCCCGTACGATCCGCGAGCAGCGTGATGGCTTGATCGTGACGGTCAAGCTGAGCGTCTCGCGCAGCGTTGTCGGTTACGGCGTTCTCGACTTGGGCAGCGAGGGAATCGACAGCTCCGTGGAGTGACTGAGGAGTGAATTACCGGACCACGGAGGGGCTGGGTCGGGGCGTGCGGGATCGCGCGGGGACCCGGTGCCGTTCAGTC
>NZ_CDXDOR010000054.1:0-31923 GCF_978021225.1 Frankia sp. CeTa3Moorea
CCCCGGACCGCCGCCCCCCGTCCCGTCCGGCGCGGGGTCGGGGAGGGCGACGACGTCGCACACCTGCAGCGCCACTCCAGCGGCGAGGCGGGTCCGTCGCCCGCCGGAGTCGATCAGCACTGCGGCGGTGCGGCCGGACGGATCGGAGCGGTCGGACTCGGTCACGACGAGGCCGTGGCCGTCGTCGGTCCAGCGGGCCGGGGTGGCGGCCCGCCCCCCGCCGCCGGCCAGGTGGCGCAGGTCACCGCCGTCCGCCCGGACGGTCCGGACCTCAGTGAGCTCCCCGCCGCCCGGCGCGACGTGGACGGCGATCCGGTCGTCGGTCGGCGACCACAGGACCGCCCGGACCTGACCGGGGCCGGTGTCGACCGGGCGCTCCCGGCCGTCCGGGTCCCGGATCCACAGCGCGGGGGCGCCGCCGCGATCGCCGACGAAGGCGAGCCGACCATGCGGGCCGGTACTCGGTGCGCGACAGCTCGCCGCCGCGACCCAGGCGTCGGACAGATCGCCGGGACGCCCGGAGTCGACGGTGTGCGGCACCGCCGGCCGCGCCACCGCCGGCCGCGCCACCGCCGGCCGCGCCACCGCCGGCCGTCCCACCACCGGCTGCGCCACCGCGGGTCGGATCATGTCACTCCAAGGGATCATGCGACTCGGTCGTGCGACGTACGTGGGTCGTGCGACCTACGTAGATCACGCGACCGTGTGGGCCTGGAGCCACATCTCGAGCAGCGCGGCCTGCCACAGGGCGTTCGCGCCGAGCGTCGTGCGGTTGTCGTTCGGGGCGGCGAGCATCGTCCGGACCCACACCGGCCGGAACAGGCCCCGCGTCTTCGCCGCCGGATCGGTGAGCGCCTCGCGCACCCGGTCCAGGAACGGCCCGTCGAGATGACGGATCGCCGGCACCGGGAAATACCCCTTGGGTCGGTCGATGACGTCGACCGGCATCAGCGGGCGGCCGATGTTCTTGAGCACGCCCTTGCCGCCGGAGGCGAGCTTCAGCTCCGGCGGGCAGGCGGCGGCGAGCTCGACCAGCTCGTGGTCGAGGAAGGGGGTGCGGGCCTCGAGCCCCGCGGCCATCGTCATGTTGTCGACCCGTTTCACGGGGTCGTCAACGAGCATGATCGTCGAGTCGATGCGCAGCGCGGCGTCGACGGCGGTCTCGGCGCCCGGCCGGGCGAAGTGGGAGGCGACGAAGTGCCGGCTGGCATCGGCCTCGATGAGATGGTGCGGCTCCACCATCGCGGGCAGGTCCCGGTGCGGTCGGTCGGCGAAGACCCGCAGGTAGGCGTCGACGGCGTCGGTCCGCCCAACACCCGCCAGCGGCGGATACCAGGAATACCCGGCGAAGACCTCGTCGGCGCCCTGCCCCGACTGCACGACCTTGACGTGCCGGGAGACCTCCTGGGAGAGCAGGTAGAAGGCCACGCAGTCGTGGCTGACCATCGGCTCGCTCATCGCGGCGATGGCCGCGTCGACGGCGGGCAGCAGCCTCGTCCCCGGCACCCGGATCTGGTGATGGTCGGTATCGAAATACCGGGCGATGACGTCGGAGTAGACGAACTCGTCGCCGGGCTCGCCGCCGACGGCCTCGAACCCGACACTGAAGGTCGCGAGATCCTTCTGCCCCGCCTCGGCGAGCAGCGCGACGATCAGACTGGAGTCCAGCCCACCGGACAGCAGCACGCCGACCGGGACGTCGGCGACCATCCGGCGGCGCACCGCGAGGCGCAGCCGCTCGGCGATCGCGTCCTGCCAGTCACGGGGGGTCCAGTCCGCGTGCGCGGGATCGCGGGTGAAGCTGGGACGCCAGTACAGGTCGTCGGTCGAGGTGCCGTCCGGTTCCACCACCCGCACGGTCGCCGCGGGCAGCTTGCGCACCCCGGCCAGAATCGTGTGCGGGGCGGGCACCACGGAATGGAACGACAGGTAGTGGTGAAAGGCGACCAGGTCGATGTCGGAGGAGACACCGCCGCCGGCGAGCAGGGCCGGCAGGGTGGAGGCGAACCGCAGGCGCTCGCTGTTCCCGGTGAGGTAGAGCGGCTTGATGCCGAGCCGGTCCCGGGCGAGGATCAGCCGCCCGCTGTCCCGCTCGGCGATGGCGAAGGCGAACATCCCGGCGAAGTGGTCGACGCAGCGTCTCCCCCACCGGTGGTACGCCTTGCCGATCACCTCCGTGTCGGAGGTGGAGAAGAAGCGGTAGCCGGCCGCGACCAGCTCGTCACGCAGCTCCTGATAATTGTAGATGCACCCGTTGAACACCGTGGTCAGGCCGAGCTCGTTGTCCACCATGGGCTGGGCACCGCGCTCGGACAAATCGATGATCTTCAGGCGACGGTGCCCGAACGCAACCGGGCCGGCGGACCACACTCCCACGCCGTCCGGGCCCCGCGGCACCATCGTCGCGGTCATCCGCACCACCGCGTCGACGTTCGCTCCCCGGCCGTCGAATCTCAGCTCGCCACTCAGCCCGCACATGTGCGCTCCCGTCGATCGATGAAGTCAGGCGAGATCCATTCCCCGGGGCTTCCTTCCCGATACCGCAGCCGTTGATGACGACCTCACTCTCGAGGACGGAGATTTCACAACAGTGTCCGCGATGTTGCCAACTCCCTCGGTCGCCAACCCGCGCGGAACCGCAGCGCACCCCGCGCGGAACCGCAGCGCACCCCGCGCGGAACCGCAGCGCACCCGCGACGGAGCATCCGGCGACGGAGCATCCGGCGACGGAAGACGGGGCCATCCTGGATCCGACTACGGAGAGTAGCTGTCACGGAGCGGTTGACGGCGGGGAATCACCGGCTAACGGCGGGGAATCCAGGTGTCCTTGGACCCCCCGCCCTGCGAGGAGTTGACGATCAGACTGCCGGGAGGCGCCACCCGGCTGAGCGCCGCGGGCACCACCCGCGGCTCCCGCCCGGCGTAGACGAAGACCCGCAGATCCACCGCGCAGGGTTCGAGATGGCTGTCGTGCCAGGTCGGATGGGTCGACAGCGACACCAGTTCCTGGCCGATCCACTGCCGGGGATCGGCCAAGATCCGCTCGCGGACCTCGGTGAGCCGGTAGGGCTCGGCGCGCGGCCCGATGACCACGCCGGACCCGCCGTACCCGTCGACCGGCTTCACCACCAGTTGATCGAGGTTGTCCAGCACGTGTTCGCACTGCTCCGGGTCACCGCAGACATAGGTCGGCACGTCGTCGAGCACCGGCTGCTCGCCCAGGTAGTAGGTGACCATCCGCGGGACGTAGGCGTAGACGACCTTGTCGTCACCCACCCCGTTACCCAGAGCGTTCGCCATGCCGACCCGGCGGGCCCGGATCGCGCGCAGCAGCGGGAGCCCCAACGGGGTGCCGTCGGCTCCGAGGGCGCCGAACAGGTCGTCCTCGTCCATCCGGCGGTAAAGGACGTCGACGCGGCACCGCCGGGAGCCGTCGATCCGGTGGACGACGTCGTTGTCGTCGACCAGCAGATCCGCCGGTTCCACCAGCGCAACGCCCATCTTCTCGGCGAGCAGGGAATGCTCGAAGTACGCCGCGTCGCTCTTCCCGCCGGTCAGCACGGCCACCGCCGGTTCCCCCGCGGCCGCCGCCGGGGCCGCCGCGACCAGCGCCTCGTGCAGCAGGGCGGGTATACCGTCCAGCCGCAGGATGCCGGCCGGCGGACCGAGCTCCGGCAGCACCGACTCGGCGAGCCGCCGGCCTTCCATGGCGTAGGCGATACCGGACGGGACGCGCAGGTTGTCCTCCAGCACCAGCCAGCCGCCGTCGCCGCCGCGGACCAGGTCGATGCCGGCGACGGTCACCCGGATGGCGTCCGGGCCGGCGGCGCGACCGCCGTGGCGCAGGCTCGGCGCGTCGTTGACCACCCAGGCCGGCACGATCCCGTCGGCGACGGCCGCCCGCTCGCCGTAGATGTCGCGCAGGAACGCCTCCAAGGCCCGGACCCGCTGGCTCAGCCCGGTCGTCAGGGTCGTCCAGTCGTCGGCGGCGATGATCCGCGGGACCAGGTCGAACGGAAAGGGACGGCTGGTGGAGTCCCCCGAGGCCCGGAAGATGATCCCCCGGTCGTTCTGCTCGGCCTCGCGCGTCCCGACCCGTTCGTCGAGGATGCCCGGGCCGAGCCGTTCCAAGGTGCGCATGACGGCCCGGTACTGGGGACGGACCGCGCCGCGGGCATCGACGATCTCGTCGTACCCGGTCGGCTGGTAGCGCTCGAGCAGCCGCGGCGCAATCTGGTCGGAGGCGGACACGGCGGGCGCGCTCCCCAGCGCGGCCGCCGCCCCCGCGGGCGGGACGTCGCGGGTCTCGGCCAGCACCAGATCCGCGACGTCGGTGAGCAAACCCCGACGGGCGAAGGCCCGGCGCTGGCGGTGCGCGGAGCTGCCCCGGCCAACGGCCTGTTCGGCCAGGTTGTCGATGAGCTCCCAGTCGTCGAACCGTTCGAGCTGCGGGCGGACCTCGGTGAGCAGCCGGCGCAGCATGGCCTGGGCCGGTATAGGGCCGGTACCGAGGATGTCGACGAGGTCGCCCTCCAGGCCGGACCGGGCCGCCCGCCAGGTCGCCGCGCGCAGCAGCTCCGCGCGCGGCGGCGGGGCCTGGCCGCCGGCCTCGATCTCCTCGATGGCCTGGCACACCAGCGCCCGGAACAGCCCGGCGATGAGGATGACGTTGTCGACGTCCGGGCAGGCATCGCAGATGCGCAGCTCGACGGTGGGCAGGTGGGCCGACGGGCGGACGTCGAAGTAGACCATCCCCGGGTCGCTGATCACCCCGGACTTGATCAGGTCCGCCACGAGCTGGTCGTACTCGGCGGCGGTCCGGAAGGACCCGGCGACCCCCGCGGTCGGCCAGCGCTGCCACACCAGCGTGCGCATGCTCGCGTAGCCGCTGTCGGCACCCATCCAGAACGGCGAGCTGGCCGAGAGCGCCAGCAGCATCGGCAGCCACGGCGCGGTCCAGGCGACGACGGCCATCGCGAGGTCACGGTCGGCCACGTCGACGTGCACCTGAGCGCCGCAGATGAGCTGCTCGCGCGCGACGATCTGGTAGTCCTCAGTCATCTGCTCGTAACGGTCGTCCCGGGAGACGTCGAGCAGATCCATGTCCACGATCGGCACGGTGCCCGCGGCGGCCGGCCCGAGCCCGAGCTCGCCGGTCACCTCCGCGAGTCGCCGCCGCAGATCGAGCAGGTTCGTCCGCAGCTCCAGCAGATCCGCCGTCGGCTGACTGTTCGTCTCGACAACCGATTTCAATAGCTCTGGGGAGAACGAGTCCCCGTCGAGCCGGCGGAGGATTTCCTCGGCCCTGGGAACGAGCTGACGGGTGGTGAGATCGAGGATGTGAAATTCCTCCTCGACGCCGACGGCCACGATTCGTGCGTCGCTCATGGCGGGCTACGCTACGGCCTGCCGGTTACACATGCGTGTCACAGCTATGACCCGCCTCGGGAAGAATCCCGCACTACTCGCCACGGACCTGCACCCCCACCCTTGTCGTCGCCGGGTACCGGCCGCCACCCGACGCCTCGCCCCGGCCCACCTGCGTGACCACGACCACTCGACCACGACCACTCGACCACGACCACTCTCGCCCGGTCTCGTCCGGCCCGTCCATCCGGTCCGTCGGCCCTGCTGGCGGGGCCGGCGGCCCCAACAGGGTCTCTACTATCCCGCCGGGCCTCGATAAAACGTGACGAAGCGTGCAGGGCGCGGACTCTCCGATGTGGCTGTCCGATGTGGCTGTCCGATGCGGCGCGCGGTCGCTCGACCGGCTCACCGGCGGGAGGATCGACGGATGCGGCGGGACGGGCGGATGCGGCGGGACGAGGTCTACATCGGGGTGATCGGGCCGGCCAAGGCCACCGTCCGTGAGGTCGCCACCGCCGAGTCCATCGGACGGCGTCTCGCCGAGGTCGGCTGGTACGTCGTCTGCGGGGGCCTGGGCGGGGTCATGGCAGCGGCCTGCCGGGGCGCCCGATCGGTCGGCGGGACGACGATCGGGCTGCTGCCGGGCCTGTCCCGGGACGAGGGAAACGACCATCTCACCGTCAGCCTCCCGACCGGGCTGGGCGAGCTGCGCAACGGCCTGCTCGTCCGCGGCAGCGACGCGTTGGTCGCCGTCGGCGGAAGCTGGGGAACACTTAGTGAGATCTCCTTCGCGCTCCGGGCCGGGAAGACGGTGATCGGTCTCGGCACCTGGGCCGTGGACGCCCAGGATTCATCGCTGCCGACCGTCATCCCGGTCCAGGATGTGGACGATGTGGTGCCGCTCCTTCGAGCACACCTCAATGATGCCGGCCCTCGATGAGGTCTACCGCTTGATGACGTCTACCGCTTTTTGTCCACGCCGACAGCGGTCATCAGGCGCAGTGATCGGATAAAAAATCCACCTTTCTCGTTATGGTCGAGAGGGGCTCTCGGCGCAAAAGAGTCGCTATTTCGGTCTTAGGAATTTCAGCGGACAACCGCGACCGGGTGCATGGGGCCGAGCAGTTGAAACCAGCGGGCCTAACGGCATGATCGTGGTCTTGTCGTACTCCCGGAGTCTCGAATTTTCTGGTGTGGCGGCCGCACCCGAGCCGGACCGATGCTCGCACGGACGAGAGGTCTTCCGGCGCAGCGACACGTGCACCGTGCACGGTGCGCCAAGCGCCAAGCGCCAAGCCTTTCCGCGTAACGGGTCGTGGCGATGTGCAGGCAGGTCGTCCTGGTGTGCTCGATGTGGAGGATGACGAACGCGGCGGCGACTATCCGTCCGATGCCCCCAGGGAAAGAGGCGGACATTCCGGAGTACTGTGAAAGTTGTTGTGAGCAGGGAGTCACCCTGTTCACCGACGGCCCGCTTGCCATTGCGGGTCCCCGCCCATTGCGTGTCCCCGCGGCCGCGGCACGGCCCTGGAACACTCCGTGAACCGTCCGGCGTATAGCGTCGAAGGCGCCGGACCCGACGGGTCCAGGCAGATCGGCCGGGTTCCGCCGGCCGCGGCCCGCGCACAGCCTGCGCACGGCCGGCGCAGGGAAGGATCGCGATCGCGATGTTCTCGTTCGGGATAGGGCCGGCCCTGGCGGGGCTCATGGCGGCGGCGATCGCCGCCGGGCTGTGGTGGTCGGCGGGCTGGTGGGGGGCCGCCGCCGTGTCCGGCGCCCTGCTCGCCCTGGCCGTCCACGACGTCACGCAACGCCGGCACGCAATCCTGCGGAACTACCCGGTGTTCGGCCACCTCCGCTTCATACTGGAGTCCATCCGGCCGGAGATCCAGCAGTACTTCATCGAACGCAACTACGACGGCCGCCCGTTCGACCGCGACATCCGGACGAGCATCTACGAACGAGCGAAGGGCATCCACAGCGACCAGGCGTTCGGCACCGAGCGCGATGTCAACGCGGTCGGCTACGAGTACCTGCTGCATTCGACGGTGCCACTGGCGGTTGCGCCGGGTACCCCGTCGCCCCGGGTGCGTATCGGCGGCCCGGACTGCACCCGGCCGTATGACATGGCGCTGCTCAACATCTCGGCGATGAGCTTCGGAGCGTTGTCGGGCAACGCCGTGCTCGCGATGAACCGCGGCGCGGCGGCGGGCGGTTTCGCTCACGACACCGGGGAGGGCGGTCTCACCGAGCATCATCTGCGCTACCACGCCGACCTCGTCTGGGAGATCGGCAGCGGCTACTTCGGTGCCCGCACGGCGGACGGCGACTTCGACCCGGCGCTGTTCAAGGACAAGGCAGCTCTTCCGTCGGTCCGGATGGTCGAGCTGAAGCTGAGCCAGGGCGCCAAGCCCGGCCTCGGCGGCATCCTGCCCGCGGCGAAGGTCAGCGCCGAAATCGCGCGGGCCCGCGGTGTCCCGGCCGGGGTGACCTGTGTCAGCCCGCCGGGACACCGGGTCTTCTCGACTCCGCGGGAACTGGTGCTGTTCATCGCCCGGATGCGGGAGCTCGCGGGCGGCAAGCCCACGGGATTCAAACTGTGTGTGGGGTCCCGGCGGGAACTGCTCGCGATCTGCCGGGCGATGCTGGCGGAGGGGATCACCCCCGACTTCATCGTCGTCGACGGAGGTGAGGGCGGCACCGGCGCCGCGCCGCTGGAGTACGAGGACCACGTCGGCACTCCGCTCACCGAGGGCCTGATGACGGTGCACAACGCACTCGTCGGCGTCGGCCTGCGGGACCGGATCCGGATCGGGGTGAGCGGCAAGATCGCCACCGGGGTGGACATCGTCAAACGGCTCGCCCAGGGCGCCGACTACACCAATGCGGCCCGCGCGATGATGATGGCGGTCGGCTGCATCCAGGCGCAACGCTGTCACACCAACACCTGCCCGGTCGGGGTGGCCACCCAGGATCCGCGCCGCGCCCGCGCGGTGGACGTCGCGGACAAGGGCGAGCGGGTACGCCGCTACCAACAGGCCACGGTGGCCCAGGCGGTGCAGGTGATCGCCTCGCTGGGCTGCGCCGGTCCCGAACAGCTGCACCCGGGGATGCTGATGCGCCGGGTCACCCACACCGACACCCGCAGCTACGCCGAGCTGTACGAGTGGCTCGGACCCGGGGAACTGCTCGCCGAGCCGCCGGCGGACTGGGCGGCGGACTGGGCCGCGGCCGACCCGGACCGCTTTCGCCCCTGATCCAGGGGTACCACGACGCTCTTTCGGGAAAAGCTCTTTCGGGAAAAGCTCGTGCGGGAAATGGCCGCGCGCTTCTCATACAGACAGGAAGGGCCGGAGGATGCCAGCAATCACGCCATGTCTGTGGTTCGATACTCAGGGCGAGGAGGCAGCCACATTCTACACGTCGATCTTCCCGAACTCGCGGATCGTCGACATCACCCGCTACGGCCCGGCCGGGCCCCGTCCCGAGGGTACGGTCATGACCGTCCGGTTTGAACTGGATGGTCAGGAGTACGTCGCGCTGAACGGCGGACCCGAGTTCACCTTCTCGGAGGGAATCTCGCTGCAGGTCGGCTGCGGTTCCCAGGCCGAGATCGACGAGTACTGGGACCGGCTGACCGACGGTGGCGAGGCAGGACCCTGTGGGTGGCTCAAGGACCGGTACGGGCTGTCCTGGCAGATCGTGCCCACGGCCCTGCCCGAGCTCCTTGACGATCCCGACCCGGGCCGGTCCCAGCGGGCGATGCAGGCGATGCTGAAGATGTCGAAGCTCGACATCGAGGAGTTGCGCCGAGCCGCCGACGAGGCGTGAGACCCGGCGACGGACGGAACGGGCGCCGCGCTCAGGGCACGCTGGTAGGACGACGCCGGGCGGCCAGGGCCACGGCGATGCCGCAGGTCAAGCCGAGGAGCAGGACGATCGGCCCCTGCCGGACGAACCAGGGAGCAACCTGCGGGTGATCGACGAACAATAGCTCGCAGTGCGGCAGGGCCAGGAACGAGCCGACCACGGTGACCGCCCCGAGCACCCGTCGCGGCGCCTGCCCAGTCAGGCCGAGGAGCACGGCGCCCCAGGTGAGATACCAGGGGTAGAGGACGGGTCCGAGCAGGGCCAGGCTGAGTAGTGCCAGCCCGGCGGTGGCATGCGGTTCACGGTCGCGGACGGTCACCAGCAGCCAGACGAAGATCCCGGCGGCGACGGCCACACCCGCGGCCCGGGTGGGTCCCACCAGATCCTCGAAGCGCATCGCCGATCCGGCCATCCTCGCCAGGACGGACAGAAAATCGGCGAGGCAGGTGGTCGGGGCGTAGAGGGTCAGTCCGGCGGCCGGTGTCCGCGCGGCGCGCAGCCATCCGAAGCCGTCGGGTACCAGACTCGACAGCACCACGACGACGCTCGCCACGACGGCGAGGTCCCGCCCAGCGACGGCACCGACGCGACGGAGCTGGGCCGCACGCCGACCCGATCCGACCGAGGCCGCGGTCGCGGCGGTAGCGGCACTCACTGCCCTGACCGACCGCCAGACCAGCACCACCACGACGACCAAGGCCGCGGGCCACTTCACCAGCGCGGCCGCGGTGATGAGGACGAGACCGAGCACCGGCCTGCCGCGGTACACCGCCGTCAGACCGCCGACGAGCAGCGCCAGCAGGATGGCCTCGAGATGGATCGCGCCGACGAGCTGCAGCAGCACGATCGGACTACCCGCGCAGAACGCCAGCGCCCAGGGCCGGCGCGCCACGGAGGACACCCGCACCACGCACACCGCCATCACGACGACGCTCGCCCCCGCGACGACCCGGTGCAGCACGACCGCGCGCAGGACGTCACCGCCCGCAAGCGCATTCACCAGCCGGAAGTAGCCGAGGGCGACCGGCCCGTAGGGCGACAGCGCTGATCTCCAGATCGGATCGACGGCCAGCAGGACGGGGCGGGCGCCGAGCGCGGTGGGCCCGGTGGCGTAGGGGTCGAGCCCGGCGGCGAGCATCGTCCCCTGCGCGGCGTAGCAGTAGACGTCGAGGCTGAGGATCGGCGGGCCGAGCAGCACCGGAACGGCCCAGCAGCCGATGATGAGGCCTATCCGCGGGACCGACAGGTCGCCGTGGTGCGCGCGCTGGCACAACCGGAACCATGCGCCGACGAGCAGCGCCACCCCGATGATCATAAAAGCGGGTAGCGGAGAGGGGCGGTCGAGCGGCACCGGGTCGAGCAGCCCGAACCAGCGTGACGGGGTCACGACTCCGGGCTGCAGGGCCAGTCGCCCCGCTACCAGCACCACCAGCACCGATCCGGCGGTCCCACATCCCGCGAGCAGGACGGCGCCTCCGTCGAGGCGTCCGCCAACGCCCCCACCGATGCACGACGAACGGCGTCGACCAGGATCGCCCGGTCGGGCGGTTCCGTGCGGCGCGGTGTCCTCTATCTTGTCCATTCCGGTACAAAGCCTGACGTTTCTACCTCGCCAACAGGCGGCGCGCCCGGGACCACCCGGTGAACAATACCTGTCCTGTAAGGATGTCGGAGCCCACGGGCACCGGCCCGGCCCGCGGTGTCCTGCCTCGGCCCGCGGTGTCCTGCCTCAGCGCCGACGGCCACCGGCGGATGGCGCCGGGATGAACGGCTGATGGTGGCTGCCGGGCTCCCAGCTGGCGGACCGCCTCGGGGTGCTATGCCGAACGCATGCGGCAAGCGAGAACCATGCGCCCGGCAACCGGTACCGCCTGCCCCGACGGGGAGACGGCAGGCCCGGGACCGGTGCCGGTCGCCTCGGCGCGACCGACGGCGCCCGTCGTGACCACGGGCGTCGCCGCCGCGCTGGTGGTGCTCACGGTGATGATCGCACCGCAGCCGCAGACCGACTTCGCTGTCTACCGGCTGGGTGGGCAGGCCGTCTGGGACGGGCCCGCCCTTTACCAGGTGCGTACGGCGGCCGGCCTGCCCTTCACCTACCCGCCGATCGCGGCGGTGCTGTTCACGCCGTTCGCCGCCATCTCACTGGGGCTGGCCGAGGTTGTCTGGGCCGCGCTGACCGTCGCGGCACTCATCCTGCTGCTGTCCAGGCTGCGGGCCTGGCTCATCCCGCCGACCGGCACCGCGCGGGCCGCCGGGGCCAGGCGGGCACTGGGCTCGCGCTGGGCGCCGCCGCTGCTGCTGGTGGCGGCGCTCGCGACGGAACCGGTTCGCAGCACCATCATCTTCGGGCAGGTCAACATCCTGCTGATGCTGGCGGTCTGGCTCGATGCCGGGCCCGGGCGACGGTCCACACCGTTCACCCGATTGCCACCGGGTGCTCTCACAGGTCTCGCCGCGGCGGTGAAACTGACTCCGTTGATCTTCGTGGCCTACCTGTGGCTGGCCGGCCGGCGCCGGGTGGCGATCGGAGCGGTGGGGACGTTTCTCGCGGCCCATGCCGTGGCATTCGCGCTGGCACCCGCGGCGTCCCGCGCCTACTGGGGCGGGGTGTTCGCGGATCCGGGCCGGATCGGCTCGGTCACGTACGCCGGCAACCAGTCACTGTACGGCGCGATGACCCGGATCTGGGGAGACGGCGCGTCGGTAATCCAGATCCACCGGCTGATGGTGGCCGCCGTCGCCGTCGCCGGGCTGGCGCTCGCGGTGCGGCTGCACCGGCGCGGGGAGCCCGTCGCGGGCCTGCTCGCCTGCGCGGTCACCGGACTGCTGGTCTCGCCGATCTCGTGGAGTCACCACTGGGTGTGGGCGGTGCCGACGCTGCTCTGGCTCGCCACCAACGGCACCGACGGCCGAGCCTCACACCGGTACGTCGGAGCGGCGCTCGCCGGCTACGTGTTGTTCGTGGCCTCCCCCGTCTGGTGGATCACGCCCCACGATCAGAACTGGCCGCACCACCGCGACCCGACCATCCTCCTCACGAACGCCTACGTGATCGCCGGTGTCGTGCTCCTGGTCACCTTGGCGCGCGTCGCCGGCCGCCGGGACCTGTACCGCCGATCATGGGGAATGCGACATCCGGACCTGGTGCGCCGGGGCGTCAGGGGCTAGGGGCTAGGGGCTAGATGAGCCCGGGAGGTGTGGCAGGTCGGGCCGGGGTGGATCGGGCAGGGTGAGCTCGGTCGGGCCGAACCGGTCGGTGAGAAAGCGGCTGTGCGCGAGCAACTGGGCCGTGTCGCCGCGGGCGGCCGCCTCGGTGACCTCACGCATCCCACCGGCGAGCAGGGCCAGCGTCGCCAGCAGGACATCGCGGGGGGTGCGGCCGTCGGGCAGCCGGTGGGTCTCGGCGTAGGCCCGCGGCAGCCCCAGATAGGTCTCCACCGCGGTGGGCAGGTAATCGGCGACCGTCCGCTCGACGGCGAACGTCTCCGGCGAGCCGGGACGCAGCAGGTGCGGGGTGTCCAGAACCTGCCGCAGCGCCCCGATGACCTCCTCGGCGGCCGCGACGAGTGCCCGGTCGTCCGGTGCTCGGTCGATCAGAGTCCGGTACTGGGCCTCGACCGCCGCCCGCAGATCACCCACATCGATCCCACCGCCCGCGACCGCGGCGCGGCGCCGCGGTGCGACCAAGGCGCCGATCGCGTAGAGCGCCGCGACGACCGGCGGCCAGAACGGCCAGTCCACCAGGCCCGCGGCACTCGCGCCGGCGCCGGCGAGCGCGCACGTGCAGCCGGCGATGTTCTTGGCCGAACCGAACCAGGTGAGGATCCGCTGTCCCCGGCCGGGGATCGGCGGCGGCGGGGGTGGTGGTGCCGGGCGCGGGAGCCGCGGTGGACGCGGCGCCGGCGGTTCACTGGTAGCCACGGATGTCCTTGAACGCGTCCGCCAGCGACGAGGTACGGGCGTCGAACACCGCGCCGCCGGTGTCGGTGGAGATATCCCGCAGCGCCGCCGGGTCGGCTTCCCCGAAGGCGATCGTGAAGGTAGGCACGGCACGCGCGGCCGCCGGCAGCCGCTGATAGGAGGAGCGGAAGTCGGCGGCCGAGATACCGGAGTTGTTCTCCCCGTCGGTCATCAGGACGATCGACGTGAGGTAGCCGGGGTCGGCCTCGACGGCCGCGCCGGCGGCCCGGTAGCCGGCCTCCAGCGCCGAGTAGATCGCGGTGTTGCCCTGGAGTTGCAGGCCGTCCACGAACGTGTTGACGCCCGCCAGATCCGCGGAGCCCGGCCGCGGGTCGTTCACGGCGAAGTCCACGGGGTCGTGGGCCCGGCCGGCAAAGGTGATCATTGTGATCTTCTCGCGACCCCGGAACCGGGCGAACCTGCCGGGCAACGTGTCGTCCGCACCGGTGAGCCCGCGCAGCGCCGCCTGGAGCGCCGCTATCCGCGGTCCGGCCATCGACCCGGACAGGTCGAGCAGGAAGATGGCGTGGCTGGGCCGCCGGAACCGGTCGAGGTAGGCGGACAGCAGCTGGTCGGCGACCTGCCGGCTCGCCGGGAAGGGCAGCTCGGTGAGCGTCCGCGTCGGGAACCGGGCGTCCAGCGCCACTCCGGGCAGGGCCGGCCGGCGGCTCGTGGCAGTCTGCAGCCGGCGCTGCGTCTGCGGCAGGCGCAGCCAGCTGACGACCCGGTCGTAGAGGTCACGCTTATCCGGCCGCAGCAGCAGGAGAGGGTAGTCGGAGGTGACGATCCCGTCCCTGGGATAGATCAGCTCCAATGGTTCGCGCAGCCGGTGCCCGGCGTTCAGGGCCAGCAGCACCGACTCATAGTTGATCATGCCGCCGAGAGTGTCCTGGGAGCGGGCGTAGGCGTCGGTCAGGAAACCGGAACTGCCCGCGGTCAGTGCCTGGCCAGAAAAGAACGAGGTCAGCTGGGCAGGCCTGATGTCCTGCGGGCGCAGCGCGTCCGAGGTGCCGGCGAGTGCCGCCGCCACCCCGACCAGGGCGGAGAAACCCGAGTTCGACGCCGCGGGATTCGTCATGGCGTAGGAGAGCTGGCCGGCCGCCACCTTCGCGGCGATGTCGGCCCAGGTCACGTTCGGGTTGCCGGTCCAGCCGAACTGCCGGGCCAGGCTGCGCCGGACCCCGAACACCACCGGCGACAGCATGATCGACGATCGCGCGGCCACGGGCGTCGCGCCGGTCGGCAGCAGTCGCAGGTACCGGTCGGAGGCGAACCAGGCGGCGTCGGCCTGGGCGGTGCCCCTGGTAATCGCGTCGGCGCCGTCCAGGGTGCCGGTGTAGGTCAGCCGCAGGGTGACGCCGGTCGCCCGGGTGAGATCGGAGAGCAGCGGCTGGATGTCCTGGAGTTCGGAGCCGGCGAGGACGGTGAGTTCGCCCGCGGATTCGCCGGTGCCGGACCCGCCGGTGCCGGACCCGTCCGCCGGTCCCGGGCCTCCGCCCGAGCAGGCGGCCGCGAGCAGCACCGTCAGGAGACACGCGAGCAGGGCTGCGCGCGGCCGTCGGTTCACCGGCCGCCGCCCGGCAGCGTCAGCTCGCCACCTCCGTCGGGGTACGAGCCAAGCTCGCCGACCTCGCCCGCGGCCGACCGGTCCAGGTAGGCGGTGGCCCTGCCGATCTCGGTGGACAGCGCGTCCACTGTCGTTCGCATGGTGTCCAGCGCGGCGGCGCGGTAGTCGTCGATGGCGTCGATGGTGGCGTAGATGTTCGCGAAGGCCTGCTGGAGGGCCCGCAGCGAGACGGTCGCCGAGGACGCCTGCCGGTGCACGTCGGCGCTCTGCCGGCGCAACAGCTCCGATGTGCCGGAAATAATCTTCTCGGTGGTGCTGTTCAGGGCCGAGATCTGGTCGAGGACCAGTTTCTGGTCGGCCAGCGCCTGGGCGACGATCACCGCGGTGCGCAGCGCCGACACGGTCGTGGTGCTCGCCCGGTCCACACCCTTGATGAGTTCGAGGTTGTTGCGCCGGAGCAGGTCCAACGCAAGGTAGCCCTGTGCGCCGACGGCAAGCTGGGTGAGCAGGTCCTGGTGCTTCTGGCGGACGTAGAACAGCACATCCCGGCGAAGCTCCTCCGCCCGGTCCGGGTCGGTGCCCGCGAGCGCCGCGATCCCCGTCTCGAGCTCACCGTCGAGTCTGCCGGCGAGGTAGGCGTACTCCCGCAGCCGGCCGATCGTCGCCCACAGGTTCTGCTTCTCCTGCTCGATGGCGGCGTTGTCCCGGCGCAGCTCCTCCTGACCGTGCTGCAGGGAGCGCAGGATCCCGTCCAGGTGGGCCTGCGACGACCGGTAGGAGGCGAAGTAGTCCCGCAGCCGGTTGCCGAAGGGGAGCACGCCGAGTAGCTTTCTGGGGGCGTCGAGATTCTGCCGGGAGGGGTCGAGGTCCGCCACGACCCGGCGCAGCTCGACCAGGGACTTCGACACCGCCGAGGTCTGGTCGAAGGGCCCGGAGTTCATCGCCCGGGTGGGCTTGTCGAGTAACCGGTTGGACACCGACGCCGATTCCCGGATCTCCTTCTCCCCCAGCCGGTGCACGGCGGCGACCTTCGACGTGAACGCCGGCGAGTGGGCATCGATGGACAGCAGCGTGCGCGCGAACGTGCCAGCCTGCTCGTCCAGCCGGGCCGCGGCGCCCGGATCGATCGGAACGGCCGGTTCGGCCCGGTCAAGGGGCACCGGTGCCACCGGCTCGGGCGGGGTCAGCACCAGGTCGCCGCCAGGTGCCGTATCGCCAGGTGCCGTATTCCGGTCGGCGGCCGGCGGTTGCGTGGTCAACCGGGTCTCCCCTGCGCCTGGTTCACAATCTTGTCAATCATGCGTTCCTCGATGGCGGCGGTGGGCGGTTCCACCACGTCAACCAGCGACGGCGGCGGCGCGAGACCCCGTTCGGTGGCCAGGCGGCGGCCGTACGCGGCATCCGCGGTACGAAACCCGTGCTGAGCCGCGAGACGCTGCAGCTGCGGGTCGGTGGCGAGTAGCCGCCCGGCGGCCTCGCCATCGGCGGTCAGCGGTACCACCGTGTGCTTCGCGTAGATCGTTGGCTCCGGGTACATGAGGACCATGTCGGGGCTGATGGAGCCGTCCTTCGCGAGCTGACGGGCGACAAACTGCGCCTCGTAGATCATGGCCATCGGTGTCTTCCCCATCCCAATGGTGAGGAAGTCGTCGAAGGGTTCCTGGGTGGACTGCTCGACATAGCCCTGCTTGACGAACAGCGGTGCGCAGCGGGCGGCCACCTGATCCGCCGCGGCGCTGTCGGCGACGACGTTGCCGCCGTTCTCGACATAGCTGGCGATCGCCAGGTACAGCGCCGCGGAGTTCGACGTCCGCACATCCGTCGAACTGATGAGCACGGACTTGCCGGTCTCGAAAGCGGTGTTCCCCGGCAGGTCCGACCAGCGGGTGTTCCTACCGACCAGATCGAGGTAGCCGCGCATGTTCAGGACGCGGTGGCCGCCGTCCATCCGCACGACCCCGGCGTTCTGCAGCAGTGACACGATCGGCTGGAAGGTGGCGATCGCCATCGGGCTGAAGAAGGGGACGTAGGACTTCGTCACCTTCCTGGCGGCCCTGATCCGGTCGGCCTGCGGCGCGTCGGCCGGAAAGGCCAGGTCATAGGGGGTCAGGTCGCGGCTGGTGGCGATCTCCCTGGACCCCGCGGTATCGACCTGCAGCCGGTAGCCGAGCTCCGCGAGCCGGACGCCCACCGCGGGATCCGCGAAGAAGTCCCGCTTCTCCGAACCGGCCAGGACCCGGACGGTCCGCACGCTGCCATCGGGCGGACCACCGCCGGCGTCGCCCCCCAGCCGGGGGACCACGATCAGGGCCACCACCGCGATCACGAGCAGACCGGCCAGCAGGAGCCCGACGGTCCTGCCCCGCTGCGCCGAACGCACCAGCCCTCCGCCCGAATCCCCCGATTGGCCCCGTCTGCCCCCATGATGGTAGATCCCGGCGACACTCCGGTAAACGGCGACGTCACATTGCGGTCGCACGGTGTTCACCGCTCGGCCATCAATTAGTCCCGGTCCGCGTGGAATCTGCGAAGACCCGACCATCCGCAGACAGTGGCCACGCTCCCCGGCGACACGTTCTCGACGTTCAACCCACGCGACCGTTCCCTGGTGACGGTGGATGGCCGCGGCGCCCGTCTGTGGGAGACGAGAGGGGACGAGATCACCCACGCGCTGTGCGGCTCCGTCACGACCACCATCACCGAGGATCAGTGGCGGAGATACGCCCCCGATCTCGCGTACCGGCCTCTGTGCCGGTAACCGCGCACCGGCTGCGCAGCCGGGCGGCGTCGATGCTCGCCCTCATCGGCTCCGGGACCGGCCGGGACCGCGAAACGGCCCCGGCCGGTGGGAGGATTCATACCCTCAGTAGTTGACGCGAGTCCAGCTGAAGACGCCCGGGGCAGCCGGGTTGATCGTGAGCTTCAGGTAGCCGTTCGCCTGAGCGCTGCCATCGACGACAATGCGGGTCACGTTGGGAGCCTGCAGGGTCTTCGGGGCCAGCGGGTGGAGGCCGTAAAGCGGGTCCGTGCTCGTGAACGGGTGGTCGACCCGGAAGTTGTGCGAGTCACCCTGCAGGATGAGCACCGGCTTGCCGAAATGCTCGGCGAGGGTCCCAATCCGCTTGACGATGGGATCGAAGCCACTCAGACCATCTCCACCGGCGGCCAGCGCGCTGGTGTCCCACATATCGGCCTGCATGAGCAGCGCGACCCCCGGCGCCCCGGTCTGGCGTGCGGCGTTGAACGCCTTGTTGATCCACTCAAGGTCCGCGTCAAGCCTGGTGGAATACTCGTTCCGCTGCTCCGCGGACAGCGGCGTCACCCCGAACCACGGGACGAGGCCGTTGTTGCTGCCCTGCACGTTAAGTGTCGAGAAAACCACACCGGACTGGGTCCACATGGCGTTCTCCACGAAGGGCGCGTAGGCCGGGTCCGCGGATTCACTGGTGACCTGCCGGGCGTTCACGCCGAGGGTCCGGCCCGGGACAGGGAAGAACACCTGACGCAGTTTTCCGAGACGTTCGAGAGGATTGTAGCCGCCGTTGTTCGCGCGGTGGCAGTCGGTCCACTCGTTGTCGCCGGGGGTATAGACAAGAGGATCCTGGAACTGGTCGAAATCCGACTTGATGGTGGCGAAGTACGAGTCCGAACAGACGCTGCTGCCATTCTTGATGTCGCCGAGATGCGCGACCAGCGACACGTCGGGATCGGCGTTGATCTTGCTGATGTCGGCGGGGAACTCGGCGATCTTGGCGGCGCCGTAGGGGATGTCGCCGATCACGGCGATCGTGGACGGAGCGGTCCCGGTGCCGAGCGGGGTGGCCGCGCCCGCCGGGATCGGGATCGACACGGACGCGGTCAGCGTACCAACGGCCAGTGCCAACAAAAGCCTGCGGTGCCGTATTTCCGGACTCCTTCATCACGAGGACCGCACGGTTCTTTTCCGGTCTTTTCCGGGGACGGCGGTTCATCGGGCCGGCCCGCCACCCGCACTCCGGACGCCCGGAAGCTATCGGGTCGACCGGAACGCCCCCGGAAGGGGTGATGAACCTTCACCCACGGCCAGCGCAACGCGGGTTACCCTACCCCTGCCGTCTTCGGCCGCTGAACACCGGCGGCCGGCGACGGGAGTCGATCGAGGGAGGCACCGATGGAGGCAGGGACATCCCCTCCCCCGCAGACCGCGGAGACCGGGCAGACAGGGCAGACAGGGCAGACAGGGCAGACAGGGCAGACAGGGCAGACAGGGCAGACAGGGCGGGAATGCCGGCGCGTCGAGGAACGGGGGCTGTGGTTCGACGAGCTGGAGACCGACGTCATCTACGCCCACCGGCCCGGGCGGACCGTGAGCGAAGCCGACAACACCCTGTTCAGCACGTTGACGATGAACACCCAGGCGCTGCACCTCGACGAGGCCTGGAGCACGACCCAGACGTTCGGCACTCGGCTGGTCAACAGCATGTTCACCCTCGCGACGCTGGTCGGCCTGTCGGTGAGCCGGCTGACCCAGGGAACAACCGTGGCCAACCTCGGGTTCACCGAGATCCGCTTCCCCGCACCGGTGTTCCCCGGCGACACGCTCTACGCCGAGACCGTGGTGCGCGACAAGCGGCTCTCCCGCAGTCGGCCCGGGCAGGGCGTGGTCACCTTCGAGCACACCGCGCGCAACCAGCACGGTGACGTGGTAGCCGTGGCGGTACGGTCCGCGCTGATGCTGCGCCGGGCGGCGGACCGGTGATCGGGCAGCTGCCCGGCCCGGCGTTGCTGTTCTGCCCCGCGGACCGGCCCGACCGATTCGCCAAGGCGGCCGCCGCGGCCGACGGGGTCATCCTCGATCTGGAGGACGGCGTGGCGGCGGCGGACCGGCCGCGGGCACGGCGCGCGTTGCGGGAGACCGTCCTCGACCCACTGCGGGCGATCGTCCGGATCAACCCCGCCGGGACCGCCGATCACGACGAGGACCTGCGCGCCCTCGCCGACACGCCCTACACCATCGTCATGCTGGCCAAGACGGAGTCCGCCGAGCAGGTCGCCGCCGTCGGGCCGCGCCGGGTCGTCGCCCTGTGCGAGACACCGCGCGGCGTGCTCGCCGCGGCCGGGATCGCGGCCGTTCCCACCACCATCGGCGTCATGTGGGGGGCGGAGGATCTCGTCGCCGCGCTGGGTGGCCGGTCGAGCCGGGACCAGGCCGGCCGCTACCGGGGCGTCGCCCTGCATGCCCGGGCGAGCGTCCTGCTGGCGGCCGGAGCGCACGGGCGGGTTGCCGTCGACTCCGTGTACCTGGACATCGCCGACGTCGACGGCCTCGCGGCCGAGGCTCGTGACGCCGTCGCGAGCGGCTTCGCGGCGAAGGCGTGTATCCACCCGAGGCAGGTCGCGGCCGTGCGGCAGGCATTCGCGCCGTCCGCCGACGAGGTGGCGTGGGCGCGGCGGGTACTCGACGCGGCGGCGCACTCCGCCGGCGTGTTCTCCTTCGAGGGACGGATGGTCGACGCGCCCGTCCTGCGTCATGCCGAACGCACCCTCGCCGCCACCGGGCATGATCCTGCTGTCACCGTCACAGACTCACCCACCGATCAGCGGCGGTGCCAGGGCCTACCGCGATCTGTGGATAACCCAGACCTCAGCCCGGCCTGGCATGGCCGGGGAAATGCGGAGGGTTGAGTACGGTCTGGCGGCGTCAGACCGTACTCAACCCTCCACAACTCTGCGTAGAGAACTCTGGTCAGCCGGTCGAGGTGAGCGCGGCGACGAGGGAGGTGTCGTGAGTCGCGGTCCGGAACCGGGAATCGTCGAGCACCCGCCGGAGGAAGGGCACGGTCGTGGCCACGCCCGGTCCCTCGATGCGCAGCTCTGACAGGGCCGAGCGCATCCGCCGGACCGCGCCGTCGCGATCCGGCGCCCAGGCGACCACCTTCGCCAGCAGGGAGTCGTACCGGGTCGGTATCCGGTAGCCGGGGTGCACGTGGCTGTCCACCCGGACGAAGGGCCCGCCGGGGAAATGGCACTCCGTGAGCGTTCCGGGCGCGGGGGCGAATCCCCGGACCGGGTCCTCGGCGTTGACGCGGCACTCGATCGCGACGCCGCGCGGGACGACCGCGTCCTGGGTGAGGTCGAGTTTCTCCCCCGCGGCGATCCGGAACTGCTCGGCGACGAGGTCGATGCCGGTCACCATCTCCGTCACCGGATGCTCCACCTGTAGCCGGCAGTTGACCTCCATGAAGTAGTACGCACCGGCCGGGTCGACCAGGAACTCGACGGTGCCCGCGCCGACGTAGCCCGCCGTGGAGACCCCGCGCAGCGCGGCCCGCCCCATCTCCTCGATGAGGTCCGCGGGGAGGCCGGGCGCCGGCGTCTCTTCAATGAGTTTCTGGTGACGCCGCTGCACCGAGCAGTCCCGGGCCCCCAGGTACACGCCGTTGCCGTACTGGTCGCAGAGCACCTGGATCTCCACGTGCCGAGCCGAAGGCAGGTACCGCTCGACGTACACCCGCCCGTCGCCGAAGACGGCCTGCGCGCCCGCCCGGGTCTCGGTGTAGGCGCGAAGGAACTCCTCGGGCTGCTCGACGACGCGCATCCCCCGACCGCCGCCGCCGGCAGCGGCCTTGATGATCACGGGATAGCCGATCCTGTCGGCGAACACCTCTGCCTCGTCCGCGTGGTCGATCGCGGTATGGCTTCCGGGCAGCAGCGGAAGGCCCGCGGCAACCATCAGCGAGCGGGCGACGGCCTTGTCCCCGAGCTTCTCCATGACCGAGGCGGGCGGTCCGACGAAGGTGATGCCCTCGGACTCGCAGACCTCCGCGAAGTCCGCGTTCTCGGAAAGGAATCCGTATCCAGGATGGATGGCGTCCGCACCGGCGAGCCGGGCGGCCTCGATGATCGTCGGGATGTTGAGGTAGCTACGGCCGGCGGGGCCCGGACCGATCTGGACGGCCCGGTCGGCGAGCCGGGTCACCATGCTGCCGCGGTCGTCGGCCGAGTAGACGGCGACGGTGCGCAGGCCGAGCTCCCGGCAGGTGCGGAGGACCCGCAGAGCAATCTCGCCCCGGTTGGCGATCAGGACGGTGGTGACCATCAGCCGCGGGCGTCCGGATCGATAGCGATCAGCCGTTCGCCGTACTCGACCGACGTCGCGTCGGGCTGGCACACCTCGACGATCTGGCCGGCCGTGTCCGCCTCGATGGGGATCATCAGCTTCATCACCTCGAGGATCGCGACCTGCTGCCCGGCCTTCACGGTGTCCCCGACCCGGACGAACGGCCGCGCACCGGGTTCGGGAGCGTAGTAGAAGACCCCGACGCTCGGCGCGGTGACGTAGCTCAGGCCAGCATCACCACCGGCGGTCGGCGAGTCCGCCGACCGCTCCTCGACCAGCGCGACCTCGCCGGGAACGGCACCACCGGGAACGGCACCACCGGAACCAGCACCGCCGGAACCAGCACCGCCGGAACCAGCACCGCCGGGAACGGCACCACCAGGAACGGAGCGAGGCGCGGGAACCGGATGACGACGCGGCGGCGCCGTCGCCTGGACGGGCCCGCGCCGGTCGTCACCGAGCTCGGCCAGGTCGGTCCAGGCCAGCTCCACGACGATGTCGCCGGCGGTCACCCGCAGGTGCGACGGCGGCCGCACCGCGTTCGCGTACAGGGCAAGGGCGTGGTGCTGCACCGCGGCCAGGATGGTGTCGACGTCCGCCGCGTCGATGGCGGACAGCGGGCCGGGCGCGGCGGTCGACCATCCCGGCGCCGTGCCCGGATCGTCGACCGCCCGGTTTCCGTTGGAGGAGACGGCGCCGGAGCGGCGCGCTGCCACAGTCGTGCTCATGAGCTCTGCTCCCTGTGTTCGGAGTGTCCCGGGTGTTCGGAGTTGCCCAGGCGTTCCGGGGGTGACGCGCCGGCCGGCTCACCCGCCACCGCGCCGAAGCGACGGAAGCGCAGCCACCGCCGGTACACGAGCTCCTCCGGGCCGGCCAATCCCAGCGTCGCCAGCGTCGCGCGCAGCGCGGCACCGACGAGCGCCGCGGCGTGGACGGGATCGGCCGCGGCACCGCCGTCAGGCTCGGGTACGACCCCGTCGACAATCCCGAGCTCCAGCAGCTGGCGCGCGTCCACGCGCAGTGCCTCGGCCGCCTTCGGCGCGGCGGTCGCGTCCTTCCAGAGGATCGACGCACATCCCTCCGGGCTGATCACTGAATACACCGCGTTCGCGCACATCAGCACCCGGTCGGCGACCGCGAGCGCCAGCGCTCCGCCGCTGCCGCCCTCGCCGGTGACGACGGCGACGACCGGAACGGGCAGCGCCCCCATCAGGCGCAGGTTCTCGGCAATCGCGACCGACTGTCCCCGTTCCTCCGCCTCGACGCCGGGATGGGCGCCGGCGGTGTCGATGAAGGTGACCACCGGCAGGCCGAGCTTGGCCGCCAGCCGCATGACCCGCGCCGCCTTGCGGTACCCGGCGGGACTGGGCATGCCGAAGTTCCGCTCGCTGAGCTCGGCGACCGTGTGCCCCTTCTGGGTGCCGATCACGGCCAGCCCGACTCCGCCCAACCGGCCGAGACCGGCGACCATCGCCGGGCAGTCGGCGGAGGCCCGGTCGCCGTGCAGCTCGTTGAAGTCGTCCAGCAGAAGCGAGATCAGGTCGAGGGTGGTCGGGCGCCCGAGTGCCCTGGCCTGCCGCACGGCGTCCCAGGGATGACGGACGGGCAGGTGGAGCGCCTCGGTGATCACCCGCTCGGCTCCGTCGTGCCCGTCGGACGGGCCGCCCCCGGCTGCGATGCCCCCGGCCATGGCGCCCCCGGCCATGGCGCCCCCGGCCGCGGCGCCCTCGGCCATCTCATGAACGCCGGTGGCGACGCGCAGGAGCCGGGACAGCGCGGCCCGCAGGTCGCCACGGGGAACGATCATGTCCACGATGCCGTGGTCCAGCAGGAACTCCGCCGTCTGGAAGCCGGGCGGCAGCTTCTGGCGGATCGTCTGCTCGATCACCCGGGGACCGGCGAACCCGAGGCGAGCACCCGGCTCGGCGACGATGACATCACACAGAGTGGCGAAGGAGGCTGCCACCCCCCCGAACGTCGGGTCGCTGATCAGTGCCACGGTGAGCACGCCCGCCTCGTCGAGCCGGCCGAGCATCTGGCTCGTCTTGGCCATCTGCATCAGCGACAGCAGGCCTTCCTGCATGCGGGCACCGCCGGAGGCGGTCACGATCACCAGCGGTGTGCGCTCGGCCAACGCCACCTCGCCCGCCCGGGTGATGGCCTCGCCGACGGCCGATCCCAGGCTGCCGCCCAGGAAACGGAAGTCCATCGCCGCGACGATCACCTCGGCGCCGTCGATGCGTCCCCGCGCGCAGACGACCGCCTCGGCCAGTCCGGTCCGCTCGCGGGCCTGGCGCACCCGGTCCGGATAGGGTGCCGAATCGGTGAAGCGCAGCGGATCGGGATCCGCGGGCACGGGCGTCGCCAGCTCGGACCATCCCGGGTCCAGCAACTGGGCGAGCCGGCTCGGTGCCGTCAGCGGCGCATGCCAGCCGCACTCCGGGCAGACCCGGTTGGCTGCGAGGAACCGCTTGCCATAGAGAAGGGTCCGGCATCCCCCGCACAGATGCCAGGCGAGGCGGTCCGCGGCCGACTCCGCCTCGACGGCTGGCACGGGCACGGGCGCCGGCGTGCCCGCAGTGGCCCCGGTCGTGCCCCCGGTCGTGGTCGTGGGCGCGGTCACCGGGCACCCGCCGTCAGGACGTACCGGTGCGCCGGCGAGCTCTCGCGCGTGGCCGGCGGTCGGTAGGCGGCCGCCCGCGCCGGCAGCCGCACCCCGGCGAACCGCAGCGCCGCGGCCCGCCCGGTGTAGGCGGCGCCGAGCATCAGCTCACCCGCGACGTCCACCGCGCTGCGCTGGTCGACGTCCGCCAGGTAGCTGCCGGCCGCCCAGGTGTTGAAGGCGCCCAGGGACGGGCCGCACCAGATCTGGTAGTCGGTGATCCGGTCGGGCGCGGCGGAGATCGCCCAGCCCGAGGACAGCCCGAGATACCAGCGGAACACCAGCGCCATCCGTCTCTTCGGGCTGGCCTGCGCGCGTTCGATCTGCTCCGGGTCGCGTCGGCTGAAGTAGTCGACAGTATCGGCCCAGATCTCGTCCACGGACCGGCGCAGGACCGAACGCTCCAGCCAGTTCCGATCCTCCGCCGAAAGGTCGTCGAGGGAGTCGTGGGCGCGGTAGAGGTCGTACAGCCGGCGGCCTCGCCCGGCGAACATCGTGCCGCGGCGCAGGACCTGCACCTCGGCGCCGATCTCGAACATGTCGGAGGCCGGTGCCATGTCGATGTCGTTCGGGCCCGCCTTCGCCAGCAGCGCCCGCGCCGCCGCCGACTGACCGGACTCGACGCACGCCTGGTTCACCGAACCGGTGACGACGTAGGCGGCGCCGAGCGCGAACGCGGCGAACACCGCCGACGGCGTACCGATGCCACCCGCGGCTCCCACTCTCGGCGGGCGGCGGTAGCCGAGCTCGGCGGCGATCCGGTCGCGCACCGCGATGATCTCGGGGAGCAGGACCGGGAGCGGCCGGCGGTCGGTGTGGCCGCCGGAGTCCGCCTCGACCGTGATGTCGTCGGCCATCGGCACCGTGCGGGCAAGCGCGGCCTGCTCGGCGGTCAGGGTGCCGTCCGCCACCAGCGGGCGCAGCAGCGCGTCCGGGGCGGGACGCAGGAAGAGCTCGGCCACCTCCGCGCGGGAGACCTTGGCCACCACCCGGTGCCCGACGTGTACGCCGCCAGTGCCGCCCGGCCGCAGCCCCGCGGCCCGGTAGGCGACGATCTGCGGGGTCAGCTCGAGGAACGCGGACGCCTCCACGCAGGTCACCCCGTGGCGCAGGCAGGCGGCCAGGATGGCCCGTTCCAGCTCCAGCTCGTTCGGGCTGTGGATCAGATTGCAGGCGAAGGGCGCCGGACCGAGCTCGCGGCGGATCCGCCCGAGCGCGTCGTCGATCCGGTCGGGCAGCACGCCGGCCGCCCCGTACGTGGCGAGGAAGCCCGCCCGTGCCATCGCCACGACCAGCTCCGGCGAGGCGATGCCGTTCGCCATCGCGCCGGTCATGTAGGGCTGACGCACCCCGTGGTCGGTCAGGAAGGACGCGGCTCCCAGCCGCTCGGGGCGGGCCGGCGGCGCCACAGCCAGCACCGTCGCCCCCGCCGCGCGCAGGCTCGCCGGGTCGTCGGTGGCCGCGATCGCGCCCCCCTGTTCGCTCACCACGACGCAGGGCGCGTCCAGCCGGGCAAGCAGGTCGTGGATCTCCTGGGCGGAACGCGCGAGCCGCGGCCCGCCCGATCCAGGGCGCAGCGTCGTCGGCGCGCCACGGACCATCGTTGTCGTCGTCACCATGATTGCGCTCCTCTACCGCGCACTTCGGCGGCGATGTCGGTCAGGCCGTAGATACGCATGCCGGGTTTCCAGACGCTGGCGTCCGCGACGACCCGTGCCCGGGCACCGTCGCGGCGGACGTCCTTGATGTGGACCTCCAGCGTCATCTCCCCGTCCTCCGGGCGGATCTGGCCGCGGTAGCGCCAGCTCATCGGCAGTCCGGCCGGCACGACGAAGGTCGGCTCGACGAGGTCGTCGGTCAGGCCCTCCTGGACCATCCACTCCTGCAGCGCCTGGATGACGGCCTCGACGCCCAGCGAGCCGGGCATCACCGGGTCGAGCCAGAAGTGCCGCGCGAAGAACCAGTCGCCCGGGCTCGTGGGGCGGACGGCGTGCAGGTAGCCGCGGCCGAAGTCGCCGCCGCCGTCCACCACCGTGATCTGGTCGAGCAGGGCCATGGCACCCTGGGCGCACAGCGGCGCGTTCGCGGCCCGCCGGGCGGCCACGTCGATGGTCCGCCGGTCCGCCGGCGCCGGGCTGGTGCGTTCCAGCCAGGTCGGCACGAACGCGCCCTGATCGAGACCGTTCTGGTTCGCCAGCGTCCGCTGCGTGAAGAAGCCGAACAACGACTCACCGACGTAGAACGGCTCGCCGTCACCGCCGTCACCGCCGTCACCGCCGGACCCGCCGGACCCGTGCGGTCCGGATCCGTCGCCCGGCACGAGGAACAGCTCATACTGGAAGTTCTGCAGGATCGCGCCGCTGAGCACGGTCGTGGACAGCAGGGTCGAGCGCTGCCGGATGGTGCGTCCGGCCAGGTCCACCTCGCGCCGGACGGTCGCCGTGCCGTCGAGGTTGCGCAGGACGTAGTCGTTGGCCGGGTCGGTCAGGGTCGCACCCAGGTAGTAGCCCAGCAGGAGCGCCGACTGGAGCGACGTCTCCATGTGCACGATGTTCGGCATCGTCGGGCTGGGGCTGTCGGTGTAGTACCAGGAGTCCGCCGGCGAGTCGTACTCGGTGATCATCGACGCGCCGCCGCTGAGCTGACCTCGCGCGCCGTCCACCCGCATGACCCGGTCCACCAGCCGCAGGCCGCCGCCGGGCAGCCGGCAGACCGTCCGGCCCGCGGCGGAGGCGAACTCGGGACCGAGCGCGATGGCGAGGTCGCCGCGCGCCGCGTGGAACATCTGCAGCTCACCGAGCAGCGCCGACTCTCCGGTCGCGCCCACGCGGCCGAGGAAGGCCGGCAGGACGCCGCCGTGCGCCGGGCCCACAGGGGTGCCCGGACGTTCCCGCACGGCCAGGGCGATCCCGCGGATCGTGGCGACCGGCCCGTGGGCGTCCCGCAGCTCGACGTCACCGCGCAGCCAGGGCCGCGGCACCAGATCGATGTCGGTGACGGTCAGCACGAGCTCCAGACCGGCCTCGGCGGCCGGCCCGGCGCCGTGGCCGGGCGCGTGGATCTCGATCGACAGCCGGCCGAGCCCGTCGGGGAGTTCCAGCCGCTCGTCGGGCAGCGCGACGTCGAGGTGCGCATCCGCGATCACCAGGTGCAGACCGGCGGCCATCGCGAACACGCTCACCGCCTGCCAGGAGGCGGTGAGCGCCGCGATGGCCAGGTGGGTCGGACCGGGCTGCCCGTCGCGGTCCGCCACGCCGCCGGTCAGCCGGCTCACCGAGGCCCGCAGCTGGCCCCGGCCGGCTGCGCCGCCCCGCGGCGCGAACTCCGGCACGGCGACCAGCGGGCCGCCGGGGGCGAGCCGCACCGACGGGTTCACCCCCCGCTGGTCGTAGCGGGCGCCGAAGACGCCGGCAACGTCACCGCGCGCCAGCCGGTCCAGGTCACCGGCGTCGAGGGTGGTGCGGGTGGTGCGGCCGGGCAGTTTGAACGCGTCCTCCGTCCAGCCGCGCGCGCCCCGGGAGCCGGGGGGGGCGCCCACCGGCTCCAGGGCGGCGGAACCGGGCGGGTTCCCCGGCGCTTCGATGCCGGCGAACCCGGCAACCCCGGCGAAACCACCATGGCTCGCGCCGTCCCGCTCGAGCCACCGGAACACCCCGCCGAGGACCTCCAGGAGCACGTCGGGGCCGCGGGTAACCCGCAGCGCGAGCGTGACCTCCGCCGTGGCCGGGTCGAACCCGCCGGGGGCCCCGATGCGGGTGGAGGCCTGAATACGCAGCTCGTCCCCGACCCGGGGCAGCGGTCCGCTGGTCACCAGAGCCGCCCGGGCCAGCACCCAGTGCCCCCCTCCCCGGGGTGCCAGGTGCGCCGACCCGCGCAACACCTCGTCCAGGGCCTGGCGGACCACGGCGGGCAGCGACACCCAACCGTCGATCGCCGCGGCGTCCCGGGCCACGACGGTGACATCCACCGCCAGCTCGGCAGGCGCCGTGATCTCGACGGGGGCGATCGCGGGAGCGGGCCGCGGCGGAGCGCCGGGCGCCGATGCACCCGCGTGCCCGGGAACCCCAGCATCGTGGAAGGCCGGCCGGTCCACCGCCGGGGTGCCCCACCCCGGTCCACCCCGGCCACGATCACCCACGGCGGCCGGGGTCCGACCGCCGGGCGGTGCGATGGCGGCCATCTCGGCCAGCGCCCGGTCGGCCAGGGCGGCCTGCGTGCGCATCGCCGAGGCGTGGGCCGCGACCACCGAGGCCCGCAGCCGACGCAGGGTGGCCGTGGCGTCATCGGCGGCCGGGACGGCCGGGCCCTCCCCGAGCGCGCTATCCGTGACGCCCGTAACACCCACAGCAGTAGCACCCACAGCACCCGTGCGCCCCACGCCGCTCAGGACGCCCGCGCCGCGGGTGGCGGCCGTGATCTCCCTGCCCCCGTCGGCGTTGTCCTCCTCGCCCCTGTCGGCGCCGCCCCTGTCGGCGCCGTCATGGCGGTGGGTGCCGCTGGGCCGCGCCTCGAACTCCGGGCCGGCCTGCATCGCCGCCCAGACGGCGGCGTCGGTCGGCTCGCCGTCGAAGCCCAGCCCGTCCTGCGTCGCCTCGACCGTGGTGGTCATCGTGATCCCTCCCATCGCCCGTGCAGTGCCTGGTCTTTCGGCCACCGACCGGACCTCATGCCCGGTCACCCGACTGCCACCGCTGCGCCCCCTGACGGATCAGATCCGCCATGTCCGGGGTGCCGACGAAGGTGAAGTCGGACAGGCGCTGCAGCACCCGTCCATCCGGGGTGTGGGCGGTCACGGTCACCGTGACCGTCATCGGGCCGGGTCGGACGTCGTCGACGACCACGATGAACGTCTCGTTGGCCGGCAGCGGAGCGAAGAACTCCGCGTGCCCGATCTCGATAGGCAGGGCGCCCACCTCGTTCAGGGTCCACCGGGCGAGCACGCTCCCGGCCGCGGCGAGGATGTCGCACAGGACCGGGCGGTGCAGCGCGCCCGCGAACGCGCCGCCGGCGAAGGGCAGTTCCGGCAGGCGGCACTCAGCCACCAGACGGCCCGGCTCCCGCACGAGCAGGCGCCGGATGCCCCGCATCAACGGCCCGTGGATGAGCAGCCCGTCGGTGTAGACCCAGGCCGCGTCCTCGCCCTGCTCGCCGAGCCGGTAACCATCGGCGGGCCAGCCCGGAGCGGTCGGGGCGGCCCCGGTGACCCCGGTGGCCCCGGTGACCTCGGCGAGCACGAGGGTGCCCGCGTAGTGCGAGGTCGGCAACGCGCCGCCGCTGTCCCCGCGAACGGTCGCGGACACCGTCACCGGCCCGCCGTCACGTCCGTCACCGGGCCTACCGTCGGTCCCGTCGACGGGCCGCGCGTCGAGCCAGTAGTCCCGCAGGTGCGCCCCGTCGAACACGATCCCCTTGTGCACGATGAAGTTCCGGACCTCGACAACCTGGCGCCCGGGCAGGGCTCGTTCGACCCCGTTGACCAACCAGCCGAGACCGGCGGTGGCGGGCAGCACCGGGGCCGGCCCGATCTGGTGCTGGTCGATGACCGTCTCGGTGTCCATAGCCGCTATCGAACGGTGCGCCACGAACGCGGCGGGCGCCGTGCCACCCGCGGTCCGCGCGAGCGGAGCGGATCCACCGATGAGGACCGCGCCGTCCGCGCCGTGGCCGTCGACGAGTTCCGCGACGAAGCGGCGCGCGCCCTCATCCGGCGGCAGCAGCGTCACGCCCCGGGAGCGGAAGAGCTCCCGCAGATCGGCCGTGACCATCCCGCCGTCCCAGGCGCCCCAGTTCAGGGCGACCACCCGGCCGGTGAGCCCGGTCCGGGCCCAGGCCGCGACCCTGGTCAGCGCCTCGTTGGCCGTGGCGTAGTCGGCCTGCCCCGGGTTACCGAAGACACCGGCGACCGAACCGAACAGCGCGAGATGACGCAGCGGTGCGCCCTCCAGCGCCGTGAGCACGGAGCGCAGGCCGGCGAGCTTCGGGGTGAGCACCGACCGGATGGCCGGGACGGTCTTGTCCGTGAGCATCGCGTCGGCCAGAGCGCCGGCGCCGTGCACGACGCCGGTGACCCGGTCACGCCAGGGCGCGAGCGCCGCGGCCGTCGCCACCGGATCCGAGGCGTCCACAGCCTGGTAGTGGATCCGCGCGCCGGTCGCGGAAAGATCACCGAGGGTAGCTCGCACCTGCCGGACGGCGATCACGGCGGCAGCCGCGGCGTCGACGTCGGGCAGCCGCACCTTGCGTCCCTCGGCACGGGCCCCGGCGAGATACGCCGCCTTGAGGCCGTCATCCTCGACTCCGGCCGCCCAGCCCGGCTCCTCAACCAGATTCGTGCGTCCGAGCAGGACAAACTCGCAGGAGGCGCGGCGCGCCAGCTCCTCGACGCAGCGCGCGGTCACTCCGCGGGCTCCGCCGGTCACCACCAGGACGTCCTCCGGGCCCACCGGGGGCCGGAACGCCGCCGGGGCGGTCGCCCCGGTCGCCTCAGTCGCCTCGGTCACCCCAGTCGCCCCGGTCACCCCGCCCTGGACATACTCGACGCACCAGCGGCGTCCCTCGGAATCCAGACCGACCTCGACGACGTCCCGGGCGGAATCGACGGCCTCCGCCAGGACGGCCGCTGCGAAGGTGTCGTCGTCGAGCGCCGGATGGACGTCGACCGACCGGCAGACCAGCTCAGGTGCCTCGAGCGCGACGGTTTTCACCAGCCCGGTGACCCCCGCGGTGACCGCCCCGGCTATCGAGGACCCGCCTCGATGGCCGAGCAGCCCGTCGACCCGCGTCACCGTGAGGAAGGCCGCGCGCCGGCCTGCCGAGGCCGCCGCCCGCAGCGGTACGACGACCCCCTTCGTGGCCAGGATGGCGTCGGCGAGCCCACGCGCGGCGACGTCGAAGCCGGCCAGGCCGGTGGCGCCGATCCCGGCTCGATCGTCCTCCCCGGCGCGGTCCGGCTCGGCCCCGGATCCGGCGCCCGGTGATGCCGGAGCGCCGAGGGCGAGCAGGCAGAGGTCCAGGCGGACCGATCCGGCGACGGCCGCGAGCGCCGCCTCGACCGCGGCACCGTCCCAGCCGAGGAGGCCGGCGGCGTCGGAGCCCGCGAGGGACCCGATCGCGATCCGCTCGACCGAGATGCCGCGCTCCCTGAGGTGGCGGACCAGCGCCGCACCACCGGCGTCACCGACCTCGATCACGAGCGCGCTGGGCTGGACGCCGAAAGGCTCGTCGAGCGGGTCTACGGCCGGCAGAAGGCGCGGCACCGCGCGCAGCCGCTCGATGGACGCCTCGGTCGGAACGGGGTGCGGCGCCGATGCAGTCGCCGTGGGCATCGACGCCGCCGTCTCAGTAGCGGTGGGCGGGGTCGACTCGGGTGCGGCGCTGGCCGGCGCGGTCAGGCCC